>CAVKXR010000194.1:0-4752 GCA_963660275.1 Oscillospiraceae bacterium | reverse complement strand
CCCAGATGCCGAGCGTGTAGTAGCGCGTAAACCCGATGTACCAGGCGTCTGCGTAGTTGTTCGTCGTGCCGGTCTTTCCGCCGCTCGGGTGCCTGAAACCGCTCGCTCCGACGCGTGCGCCTGTCCCGTGGATGTTCACGTCCTTCAGCATATCGACCATGATGTAGGCGCTTGCCGGCTTGAGAACCGGGTGTTCTACGCTTTTGTGCCGTTCGACGATGTTCCCGTTCTTGTCCGCGATGGAATCAATCATGTAAGGTTCGATGCGGACGCCGCCGTTCGGGAATACGGTGTAGGCGGAAGTCATTTCCCAGAGCGTGCTGCCGATGGATCCCAGAGCGAGACTCGGTACGGGCTGCAGGGGCGCTTTTCGGATGCCGAACTTCCGCGCGTAGCTTACGACATTCGGAAGCCCGTACTTGATGCCGGTGAGGACCGCTGGCAGGTTCATCGAACGGTAGAGGGCGCGCCGCACGGTCATCATCCCTTCGAATTCCTTGTCGAAGTTCGCCGGACGCCACGTCTTCGAAGGATCCGCTTCGTCTTCGATGGTGACGGGCTGGTCGTTGATGGAATCGCACGGAGAGGCTCCCGCTTCGACGGCTGTCGCATAGACTATCGGCTTGAAGGATGACCCCGGCTGCCGGAGCGACTGGACTGCCCGGTTCCAGCGGGACTCGTTGAAGTCGTTTCCGCCGACCATGGCGCGGATGGCGCCCGTTCCGTTTTCGATGAGAATCATCGCCATCTGGGGTGCGTGGTAGCGCGAGCTGTCCGGGTAGCGCCACTTGGAAGGATCCTGGGCGGTGTCTTTCGCGAGATGGTCCTTTTTGAACAGCGCATAGATGCTATCGAAGTGGGCGACGACCGAATCAGCCGGGAGCTTGTACTTGGCGGAAAGCCCGAGCTTCCAGACCGCACGCTGCTGGATGCGCTTCCGGATGCGTTCGATGTGCCGCTTTTCCACGTCTTCGGCGAAGGCCTGGATCTGCGGATCGATGGTGCTGTAGATGTTCACCCCGTCCGCATACAGCGATTTTTGCCCATACTTGTTTTCCATGAACTTCCGGATTTCCTCGTAGTAGTAAAGCCCGGAGCCGTTTCCCACCTGGTGCTTCACCGTTTCGAGCGGGTAGTCCAGATACTTTTTATAGTCCTCCTTGGAAATGTAGCCCGCATCCTGCATCGCGAAGAGGACCGTGTTGCGGCGTTCGAGCGCGGCATTCGGATGCCTGTCGGGGCGGTATCCTTCCGGGCGTTGGAGCATTCCGGCGAGAACCGCGTATTCAGGAACGGCGAGCTTGTCGAGCGACTTCCCGAAATAGAATTCGCTGGCGGCTTCGAAACCGTAGTTTCCGCCTCCTAGATAGACCTCGTTCATGTAGAATTCGAGGATTTCCCGCTTGGTGTAGGTCTGCTCGATGCGGACCGCCGTCATCGCTTCCTTGATTTTCCGCGAAATCTTGCGTTCCGGGGTGAGGAAGAGTAGCTTGGAAAGTTGCTGTGTCAGGGTCGAGGCTCCGCGGATCTTGTCACCGCGCGTCACGGACTGGATGACCGCCTTGGGAATCGCTAAAATGTTCAGTCCCCAGTGGCTGTAGAAGTCCCGGTCTTCGGTCGCCATCACGGCGTTCATCGCCATCTCCGGGATGGAATCGATGGGCGTCCACACGCGCCTTTCCACGAAGAACTCGTGCACGGGAACGCTGTCCTTGTCATAGACGGTCGTCACCAGCTTCGGGTCGATGTTTTCGAGTTGCGAAAGGGGAGGGAGTTCCGGGACAAGGCTCGAAAAGTAGAAGGCTATCGCAAGGACGATGGCGACGCATGGGACTAGAAAAATGCCGAACCAGAGCAAAACCTTTTTTCCGGGTTTTGGAAAGAATCGGGCGACGAACTGGGAAATTCTATGTACGAAAGCGTTCATTTGGTCACACTCGAAAAGATGGTGCTGGCGAAACGGGACGATAAAATGTAACTTTATGCAGAACTGAAATTCAGACGGAGTTTTTGAAAAATGGGCTTTTTCAAGGTGTTGTTTCCATCGGCGGCGATTCTCTCGGCGTTAGGCCTTGCCGCTTGCGGCTCGGTCGATCATGACCCGCCAAAACTCAAGAGCGTTTTCGGGACGGTATCTTCGACGGATACGCTTGTCGCCGTGTTCGACAAGTCGCTTGACGATTTCAGCGATTCCATGGTGACGTCGAACGTGCCGGTCACGGTTGTCAAGCAGGTGAAGTCGAAAATCTATATCGTGGGAGCGACGGATACGGTGGCGGGCATTCCGCGTTTCGAACCGTCTAGCGAAAACGATACGCTCGTCTTTACGGGGATTCGGGACGATGACGGCAACCGGGCGAAGGTCCAGACGGTGACTTTCTCCACGTATCCTTTCCTCGACAGCGACGAATACGAGATGGACAAGGACGGAAACTGCCGCTCGAACAAGACTCCGAAAAATGCGGAACTTCTGGCGGATTCTTCGCGCTTCTTCAACGGGGTGAAGTTTTCCAAGGGCGTGACGGTGACGGGAATCCTCGCCGGGCGATACAGCAAGCAATGCGAAGACGATGCGGATACGTATCGGATCGTGCTGCAGAAATATGACACCGTTTCTGTCGTCTTGGACGGCTTCTCGTCCGAAAGCCCGCTTCTCTTAGCCGTCCTCGGGCCTTCGAAGCGGAAGGGGAGTCCTTCGTTCTGCACGGAAGATAACCAGGAATTTCTCTCGGTCGATGCCGGTGAAAGGAAAAAAGTCGCGGCGATCGATACGACGTTTGGAATTGGTGACATCCACGAATGCGGAACGGCAACCATCACGGATAACCAGTCCTATTACATCCAGGTCCGCTTTTCGGAAAACCTGAAGACGAAGGACCAGAAGCCTGAACCCTACAAGCTCACCATTTCCATCAAGCAGCATCGCTGATTTCTACGTTGATTTCTAAAAGTTCAAAAAATGCGAAAAAATCCCTTGACAAAAATCAGGGGATTTTTATATTTGGATTGTCAATGCGAATGTGGCGTAACTGGATAGCGCAACTGGCTACGAACCAGTAGGTTGCAGGTTCGAGTCCTGCCACTCGCACGAAAGCTTCGAGATGAACTCTCGGAGCTTTTTTATTTTCAGTTTTCGTTTTCCGGCGGTTGCGCTTGCATTCTTCGGCGGGCGTCCCGGAGGCTTTTTGCCCTGCCGTTCCAGGCTTCTTCGGGCGTTTTCCCTTTTTGAACCCAAAAATCGATATAGGCGAGGGCGTCTATCAGGATTTCAAACAGGGGAGATGTTTGGAAGTAATCGGAGAGAGCGGGCGACTCCGGGTAGGTTTTGCTGACTTGAATCT
Organism: Oscillospiraceae bacterium; assembly: GCA_963660275.1. Classification (GTDB taxonomy): domain Bacteria; phylum Fibrobacterota; class Fibrobacteria; order Fibrobacterales; family Fibrobacteraceae; genus Hallerella. Next base: position 1,411 of record CAVKXR010000194.1, on the reverse strand, counting down.
TGGAATCTTTTTCAGCTTTGGCTACCAGGGAATTGAGTTCGATGAGGTTTGCCTCTTTTTTCAAGGTATGGTTACAAGGGCGGAATGTCAAAATACGGATAGCCTTTCGACAGTGCGGGCAGATGGCCGTCGCGGAAAATAAGCATCCGGAAAACGGGCTTCCGCAGAAACTGATGACGACCGCGGTATTTCCGCAATCGCAAAGGGTTTGAAACGACGGGGTGTCCCACAGAAGAAACAGATGGCGAAGGTCTAGCGTCGGCTTTCTAAATATCCCGAGCGAAAGAAAATCGATGGGGGCACTGTCGAAGAAAAATTCCGAGTTCTCGGTCCAGTCGTGATGGTTAGACGAATCGCTATCGATGCGGTTGCCGTTAAGTTTTCGGACATCCGGTTCGTCTAGCGCTCTGGGAGCGATGGTGCTTTCAATCCATCTGCGATACTTGAAAAGCAACGGCAAGTTTTCAAAAAAGAGCTTACTTCTGCGCGTTTGTCTTTGGGGCAATCGTTTTTTGATTTGTTCGGTTTCCTGTTTGAAGAAATCTTCGTTTTCGTTGAGGCTATGCCCCGTGGTGAAGAAATAGGAGCCGCGGTCCAGCTTCGTCCAGCTGTTTCGGGCTTCTTCGGGAGTTTTTCCTTTTTTCACGTAAAAATCAATTGCCTTGAGCGTGTCTATCAGGATTTCAAAGTCGGGATGCGTTTCGGCATACTCGAAAAAGGTCTGCGGATGTTTCGAGTTTTCTTCGAATGGAAAAGGCGAAGTTTTTTCGACGCTTGCCGCTAGCTTGGAAAGCTTAAAATCGGATATCTCGCTTTTCAAATCCCGGTTAGTGATGGGAAAAATTTTTTTGCAGCATGGGCATGCGGCTGTTGCGAAAATGTTTCCGGAAAGCGGGCTTCCGCAGAAATGGGTGACGACCGCAGTGTTTCCGCAATCGCAAAAGGTTTGAAACGACGGATTGTTCCACAGGAGAAATAGATGTTGGAGATCAAGCTTCCTATAAGCGAAGCCAAGCGAAAGAAATTCGATAGGAGTGTTCGCGTATTTCGGAAAATTTTCTATCTGCCGACGATACTTGAAAAGCAATGGCAAGTTTTCGAGAAGCAGCGCATAGCGGCGCTTTCGTCTGAGCGGCAAGTGTTTTTTGGCTTGCGCGTTTTCCCGGTTGAAAATCTCTTCGTTTTCATGGGGTGTGAGACCCAGGTTGAAAAGATAGCTCGCTTTGGTCATTTGGCGCTCCTTGATTGGTTATGCATTTATTGATATTTATGCATATAATATAAACAAGAAGATTTCATCAGACAATCTTACGGAGAACTATTTCTTATAAATAAAATTTTACACAAAAGGCGATGATTTGTTGGGTAGTTTAAAAAGAAACGGTGTAAACTTGGGCAAATGCGCTATAGG
>CAVKXR010000193.1:0-4756 GCA_963660275.1 Oscillospiraceae bacterium | reverse complement strand
GATATGAAAGAACGAATAAAAAAAATCATGAACGGGTCTTCAAATACGATTTATTATGTGGTGCAATGGATTGAAATTGTGTGGACAAAAGTCATGAATTGGATTGGAGGATGAGATGAAAATCCATGATATATTGATGGTTGCTTTTCTATTCTTGTGTCATTGTACGGAATTGCACGATTGTGAAAGAACTTCGCCATTGTGGAATTTTAGCCATAGCGTAGAATCTGGGACATACTATACATTTAGCGTTTATACGCCTTTGGAAGGGAAACACCAAGGTTCTACAATTAATGTCAAGGAAATTTTAACGATACGGGATGATTCGACATTTTCTCAATACAAGATGGATTCCTTGGGCGATACGTTGGCTGTTTATAAAGGACATTATTCCGTTCATCAAACAAAGGAAAGAGATTGGAACGGTGACGTGAAAATATATAGTCTTGTATTCCATACGGATACGGTTATGAAAAAATGGGAATTTGCTGAAACCGGGGAAATAAAACGCTTGAAAGATTTCAAGAAACAGAAAGTCTCGTTTAGCAACCCGGATTCCATTTTGCTGGAAGTTTTGCCGAAAGATTCTTGTTTTACGTTAGGATATGAATTAATGGACGATATGTGTCACGATGGATATTTTTATGAAAGCGGTCGCCTGTATTGCGGGAATGCGGCTTTCCGGGATTCTTCTGTCGGCAAGTATTATTACTGAACGGAAAAATGTAATTCGTTCCGATTTTGACGCAAATTTTTGATCCCCGCTTTTTCTTTTCCGCGCCTTTTCTATAATATCGCTATGCTATCTCAAGACCAGTCTTTCTTTTTTGTCGGCGTTGCGGGCTCCGGCATGAGCGCGATTGCCGTGTATCTGGCGGGCAGGGGCTTTGCCGTTTCCGGTTCGGACCGAAAGTTTTCGGGCGCAGACGGTGACGGTATTCGGGCGAAGCTCGAAGCGGCGGGCGTTCGGACTTTTCCGCAGGACGGTTCGGGTGTTTGTCCGGGCCTTTCGGCAATCGTCGTGAGCACCGCCATCGAAGAGTCGAATCCGGATTTGAAGCGCGCTCTGGAATTGGGGATTCCCCGGATGCATCGGAGCGAAATGCTCGCAAAAATTTCGAAAAGCGTCAAGACGATTTGCGTCAGCGGAACGAGCGGCAAGAGTACGGTGACCGGGATGATCTGGCATATTTTGAACGAGGCGAATCTTTCGCCTTCGCTGCTTTCCGGGGCGGGACTTGTCTCGCTCGAAAGGCGCGGAATGATCGGGAACGGAATCGCCGGAAAGGGCGAATGGCTTGTCGCGGAATCCGACGAGAGCGACGGGACGCTTGTCCGCTATTCGCCGGAAATCGGTGTCATCTTGAACATCGGAAAAGACCACAAGGAAATTTCCGAGTTGCAAAAAATCTTTGCGGAATTTTCGGAAAACATCACGGGTAAAGGCAAGACGCTTATCGTGAATGAAGCGGACGAACTCGCGAACGCCTTTAGCGTGAACCATCTGGATGATTTCGGGTTAGAGGCCAAGGCCGGTGTCCAGGGAATGGATTTTAGTCCCGAAGGCTATTCGATTACATTCCGCGTGCGCCATCTGGGTGAACTTGTCCGGTTCAAGGTGCCGCTTCCCGGTTTTCACAACATGATGAACGCGCTTGCCGCTGTCGCGGTTTCGCTCAAGGTCGGAGTCTCGCTCCGCAAGTGCGCCGAGGCGCTGGAAACTTTTGAAGGCATTCACCGTCGTCACCAGATTCTCGGAACTTTTCACGGCGTTACCGTGGTCGATGACTTTGCACATAATCCGGCAAAGATTGCGGCGAGCATCCGCGCTGCGCGGGATTTCACGCGGGGACGCGTCATCGCTTATTTCCAGCCGCATGGATTCGGCCCGACCCGTTTTCTGCGAAACGAGCTGGTCGATGCGATTTCAAAAACGCTCCGTTCCCAGGATGCGATATTTTTGAGCGAAATCTATTACGCTGGCGGAACGGTTACGCGGGACATTTCCTCTGCGGATCTTGTCGAAGACCTGAAACGGAAAAACGCGACCGCTTACTTTGTTTCAAACCGGGACGAATGCGGAAGGAAAATGGTCCGCTTCTCGACAACGGGAGATACGATTCTGGTTATGGGTGCCCGTGATCCGAGCCTTTCGGATTTTGCAAAGACCGTTGCGAAGGAGCTTGAAAAATGAGCGAACAGAATAACCGCTACCAAAAGGCGATGAGCCGCTTAGAAGAAATCCTTTCGAAAATCGACCGCAGCGACGTGAGCGTCGATGAACTCGCTTCCCAAGTGGAAGAGGCGACGACGCTTCTCCGCGAATGCAAGACGATTCTTTCCGAGACGGAGAAAAACGTTCAAGAAGCTTTATCCGGTTTGAACGAGGAAACCGAAAAAGGTTCGGAAGAAAAGGCATGAGCGAAGCGCTTCGCGTCGAACACATTTCTGTTTACTACCCGATGCGGAGCGGAATCCTTTCGCGGGTTTCGCATTACCTGAAAGCGGTCGATGACGTTTCGTTCCGGCTCGACGAAGGGGAAATCCTTGCGGTCATCGGAGAGTCGGGCTGCGGAAAAAGCACGCTCGCGCAGGCGCTTGTCGGGCTTCTGCCGTGGAAGTCGGGAACCTATACCGTCTTCGGAAAAAAAGTCGATGTTTCTTCAGCGAAGGCTTTTGCCGATGTCCGCAAGTCGGTGCAGATGGTTTTTCAGGATCCTTATTCGAGCTTGAATCCGCGGCAGACCGTCTCACAAATTTTGACTTACCCGGCTGTGGCTAACGGAATTTCTAGTAGCGAAGCGTTGGACATGGCAAAGGAAAAATTGCAACTCGTCGGGCTTCCGCAAAATTCGCTCGGACGCTATCCGCATGAATTTTCGGGCGGGCAGCGCCAGAGAATCGGCATTGCGCGGGCGCTGATGCTCGAGCCGAAAGTGCTGATTGCAGACGAAGTGACAAGTGCGCTCGATGTTTCCGTCCAGGCGCAGGTCCTGAAGCTTCTTGAAAATTTGCGACAAAATCTGGGAATCGCCATCCTCTTTATTTCGCACGATATTCTGACCGTTCGGTCGTTTGCAAACAAAGTAATCGTCCTCTACAAGGGAAGGGAAAAGGAATCCGGTCCTGTGGAATCCGTCTTGGAAAATCCGCAGCATCCTTATACGAAAGCGCTGATGGCAAGCGTTCCCACGCTCGACTTCGACAGACCGCCGACCGTGCCGACCGATTTTTCAAAAAATTTGTACGATGATTGAAAAATGAAAACAGTGAAACTTCGCATGGAAAAAATGGCGCAGGGCGGTGAAGCTCTTGCTCGCCTTGACGATGGACGAATTTGCTTTGTCGCCGGAGCCTTGGCAGGAGAAGTCGCGGAAGTCGCTATCGTGCAGAGCAAGAAGGACTATGCGAAAGGATTTGCCCGGAGAATTTTGGAATGGTCTGCGTTTCGGGTGGAGCCTCGATGCCCGCTTTACGAAAAGTGCGGAGGCTGTTCGCTGCAACACGCGAGTTTTGAATTCCAGCTTTCGATGTATCGCGCGTCGGTCGAAGAGCTGTTTCGGCGCTTTGCGAAAACGGAACTTCCCGAAGGCTGGAAAATCCATGCAGGAAAATCCTACGGCTACAGAAATCGGGCGCGTCTTGTCCGTGTCGGGAATGGCTGGGGATTTCGGGAATCGAAAAGCCATCAGCTGATTCCCGTTTCCCGGTGCGCAGTCCTGTCGGATGCATTAAACGAGGTGATTGAGAAAAATGCGTTTCCAAAGGTTTCGGAACTTTCCGTCTTTGACAATGGAAACGGCAAAACTTCTTACTTCTATTGCGGGATGGGACTTTCGGAATTTGAAAAGTATGCGACAAATACTGTCACGCTTTGCGGACGTTCCCTGTCGATGGATGCCGCCTGTTTTTTCCAGTCGAATCTGGGATTGCTGCCGGAGCTGGTCAAGACGGTTTCGGAAGCTGCCGGTTCGGGAAACTATCTTATCGATCTGTACAGCGGCGTCGGATTTTTTGCTTCCCTGCTGCAGGAAAAATTTGAACGGATCGTGACGGTGGAGCGCGAACCGAAAGCGCTTTATCATGCTAAGCGCAACGTTTCCAAGGCTCGCAACGTATCCGCTCCCGCCGAAGAATGGCTAGCCCAAAACGATGCTTCCGGGGCGGACGTCCTCATCGTCGATCCGCCGCGGACCGGGCTTCTTCCGTCTGCGCTGGAAGCCGTTGCCAAGGCGCATCCGAAAAAACTGCTCTATGTCTCTTGTGACCCGGCGACTCTTGCTCGTGACTTTCAAAGGCTTTCCCTTCACGGTTACAAGATCCAGAAGGCGGAAGGCTTTGCCTTTTACCCGCAGACACCGCATTTCGAAATGTTTTTGGAACTCGGCTGTTGAATGTTAAGAGGTGACAGAAATTAGGGATTAGTTGATAGTTGACAGAAATCAGGAAACAGAATTCAGTAGTTAGTAGTTAGAATGGGAAGCGGGAGTCTGAGCTTAGTGAATAGTAGAAAGGACTCAGAAAACAGAAATCAGTGGATAGTGATTAATTGAGAGTTGTGAGGAGACAGGTATCAGTGGGACACGGAACACGGTAAGCGGGACGAGGGACGTCTGAACGAGTAGAAAAACAGCACGCTAACCTGTCATTGCTGGGCATAGACCCGGCAATCTTTGCCAAGCTGTCATTATCGGGCTTGATCCGATAATCTCGTACGGAGATTCCCCGGTCAAGCCGGGGAATGACATTGCAACGA
>CAVKXR010000192.1:0-4763 GCA_963660275.1 Oscillospiraceae bacterium | reverse complement strand
GATATTTGCACTCCAGAACCTTTCGGAAAGCGAATTCGCCATGTACGATACCGTATCGAAGAACCTTTCCGGAAGCCTTCCGACGCCGAATCTGATTGTCTATCTGCAGGCCAATGTTCCGACGCTTCTCGACAGAATCGAACATCGCGGACGTTCCATGGAAAAGAATATCGACGCCGACTATCTGCGCGAGCTTCTCGAACGCTACGACCATCACTTTTGGCACTATACCAAGGCGCCCGTGCTGATTATCAACACGAACAAGATAGACTTTGTCCACAACGAAAAACATCTGGAACTGGTGCTGAACGCGATCGCCTCGGCGCCGACCCAGACGACTTATTTTGCACCTGAAGGCTAGAAATGAAACTCATCAAGACGATTTCAGAAATGCGGGCGGCGCTTTTGCCGCTTAAGAAAGCGGGGAAGACCGTCGGACTTGTCCCGACGATGGGAGCCTTGCACGAAGGGCACATGAGCCTCGTGGAAGCGTCCGCGAAGGAAAACGACGTAACGGTCGTGAGCGTTTTCCTGAATCCTATCCAGTTCGGCAAGAACGAGGATCTCGACAGCTATCCGCGGCGTCTCGAAAAGGATGCGGAACTGGTGGAATCCCACGGCGGAACCTTTGTGTTCGCTCCGAGCGTTTCGGAAATGTATCCCGACGGGGACCCGCTGACCCTTGTCCGCGACGAATCTCTCGAGCATCTCTATTGCGGAGCGTATCGTCCGGGGCACTTTCGCGGCGTTCTTACGGTCGTTTCAAAGCTTTTCAACATCTCCGGTGCGGACCGCGCCTATTTCGGAAAGAAGGATTACCAGCAAGCGTTCCTCATTCGCCGTATGGTGAAGGATTTGAACTTTCCGGTCGAAATCCGCCTGATGCCGATTGTCCGCGAAGATTCGGGACTTGCCCGTTCGAGCCGGAACGAATACATGGACCAGGACGAGCGCGATGCCGCCGTGGCCATTTCGAAGGCTCTTCTCGCAGCGAAATCTTCTTATGATTCCGGGGAAAGGTCGGTCAATGCGCTCCGATCAAAAATCCAGGAAAGCATCGCCCATGCGGGAGGAGTTGTCCAGTATGTGGAAATCGCTGGTCGGGAAACCTTGCAGGCGAACTCTACGGGGACGATTTGTGAACCGTCGGTCGTTCTGGTTGCCGCTTTCTTCGGCACGACCCGCCTGATCGACAATATCGAATTATAGGCTTTTTTCCTAGAATCCCAGTTCTACGGCAAATCTCGGACCTGTGATAAAGTGTCCCTGCAGCTTATATGTCGAGAACTGGTATTCGGCGCGAATCTGGAGAATGACGTTGCTTGTACGGTTGAAGAAAATGCCTCCGTCGGCACGAAGGAGGATTCCGGAATTGTCGTCGGTTTCGCTTGTCGAATAATAGTCGCCGGAGGCTTCGTACGAAGCGAAGGAAAATCCATAGGAGACGCCGCCCCCGATAAACGGAGTCGTACTTCCTTTGAAAAATGGATAGTAGGCGGAAATTCCGAGCTGGAAATCCCAAAAGCTCGTCTCGTCGCTGTTGTTGGAGTAATAGTCAAATGAACCGTCTAGCTGGAGAAGAAGGTTTCTCGAATCGTAAAGCCAGAAAAAGTCGAGGCCCGGTTCGAATTGCGGTCCCGGGTCGGGAATCTGCAAAAATCCGACGATGCCGAATCCGAAATAGCGGTTTGTCTTTTTCTTTTTGAGCTTTTCCGTTTCTTTTTGGGTGACGCTGTAGATGTCGTCGCTTTCGGAGGCTTCCTGTTTTGTCCCGACATTTTTTCCCATGCGTTCGAGGATCGGGTCCAGGTCGTCGGGTGTTTTCGCCTTCATCGCATCGCTCCATACAAGCTTGCTGTCTTCTGCCTCATAAAGGGAAACGGTTACGACGACTGTCTCGCCGAGCCGTGTCATGTCTCCGAGGATGAACTTGGGGCAGTTTTTGGACAAGGCCGCCTTTTGGACCTTTTCCCTGGACGGCGAATGGGGAAGCGAATCGTTTTCCGTCGGGGCGACCATTTCGTAGCGACCGTCCTTTTCCGCATAGCGCTGGAACAGCTTGGTGGCTGCCGCCCGGTAGTCGTTATGGACATTCGTCAGTTCGAAATTCGGCAGATAGACTTTTTCTGCGGCAAGCGCATAGACGCAGGCGAAAAGAAAAAGCGGGCAATGGAGAAATTTCATAAGGCCTCCAACCGTCGGGGATATTTTTAAAGATAAAAAACGGCGAACGCAGTTCGCCGCTTCGGAATGTTTTCGTCGGGATTAACGGGACTTCTTTTTGCGGGAAGCGAACCATTCGTCGAATGTGATCGCTCGGTCGAGATATCCCGTCGGGGTGAGTTCGAGGACGCGGTTTGCGATGGTCTCGGCAAATTCGTGGTCTTCTGTTGAGAAGATGATCGGGCCCTTGTAGGCCTTGAGACCGTTGTTCAGCGCGGTGATCGATTCGAGGTCGAGATGCGCGGTCGGTTCGTCGAGCATCAGCATGTTCGCGTTCGAGAGCATCATGCGGCTGAGCATGCAGCGGACCTTTTCGCCACCCGAAAGGACTTTTGCGGACTTGAGCGCCTCTTCGCCGGTGAAGAGCATCCGCCCGAGGAATCCGCGGATAAATGTTTCGTCCTGCTCCTTGCTGAACTGACGGAGCCAATCGACGAGGGAAATGTCCGTGTTGAAGAATGCGTCGTTATTTTTCGGGAAATAGCTGGTCGAGATGGTCGTTCCCCATTTGACCTTGCCCGACTTGATATTTTCGTCGTTCTGGATGGCTTCGAAAAATGCGGTCTTGAGAACTCCGCAGTCTCCGACGAGCGCAACCTTGTCGTTTCCGCCGAGCGAGAAATTTAAATGTTCGAGCTTGGTACCGTCTTCGGCGGCGACGGTCAGGTCCTTGACTTCGAGGACGATTTTTCCCGGTTCGCGGTCCATCTTGAAACTGACCCACGGGAACTTGCGGCTCGAAGCGGGCATTTCTTCGACCGTCATCTTGTCGAGAAGCTTCTTGCGGCTGGTGGCCTGCTTCGCCTTGGACGCATTCGAAGCGAACCGCTGGATGAACGCTTTCAGTTCGGCGATTTTTTCTTCTGCGCGGCGGTTCTGGTCCTTGCGCTGCTTTTGGGCGAGCTGGCTTGCTTCATACCAGAATTCATAGTTTCCCGCGTAGAGGTTTACACGTCCGTAGTCGATGTCGCAAATGTTCGTGCAGACCGTGTTCAGAAAGTGCCTGTCGTGGGAGACGACGATGACCGTGTTTTCGAAGCGTTCAAGATAGTCTTCGAGCCAGCTGACGCATTCGAGGTCGAGGTGGTTGGTCGGTTCGTCGAGCAGCAGGATGTCCGGGTTGCCGAAGAGTGCCTGGGCGAGGAGTACGCGGATTTTTTCGTTGCCGTCCAATTCCTTCATCAGCTTGGTGTGGGATTCTTCGGGGATTCCCAGCCCTTTGAGAAGCGTCCCGGCGGAGGATTCCGCTTCGTATCCGCCCATTTCGCCGAATTTCGTTTCGATTTCGATAGCTTCCATGCCTTCGGCTTCGGTCATTTCCGGCTTGGCGTAAAGTTCTTCGCGCCGCTTTCCGAGCTTGTAGAGTTCGGCGTATCCCATCATGACCGTGTCGAGAACGGAAAATTCCTCGAAAGCGAAATGGTCCTGCTTGAGGACGGCGATGCGTTCGCCTGCATCGTGGGTGACGTCTCCCGTGTTCGGCTCCAGTTCCCCCGAAAGGATTTTGAGAAACGTGGATTTTCCGGCGCCGTTCGCGCCGATGATTCCATAGCAGTTTCCCTTGCGGAACGAGAGGTTTACTTCCTTGAAAAGCACGCGGCTTCCGTATTGCAGACTGACATTAGAAACATTGAGCATGGCGCCAAAGATAGTAAATTAGTTGTTGAGAATTTGGGATGATTAAGCTTCTAACAGCAATGAGCTATCTTTCAACAAAAAAAATGAGGCCAATTACTTTTTATGCTTTTGCATAATGAACATTTATTGCGTTCATTACAGAGACGAAATCCATGTTGGCGATGGTTTCTATATTATCATTATCAAAACCAACGCTCAGTATATGAAGAAATTTTGAAAAGTCGTAGATTTTTTCGACCTTTTCAATATAGCTATCATTTATGTTTTCTTCAATTCGATTTGCTTTAGAAAGAAGAAGCTGGTGTTGGTATTCTGTGTTAATTTCTTGAGTGTTCCCGTTTTTGTGGGCATAGTTATAGTGTTGTGTAGGTGTTAAGGCGATTAAATTTTCTAAATAGGCACATATTTCTGGGTATAGTGCTTTAGGGAAAATATGATGAACATGAATCGCTTTGTCGTTTAATTGGGACTTTTCCAAGTGTTCTGTAAGGCCGTCTCTATATTGGTCATTGAATAGTCGTAAAAAACGCTTAGCCTTTGTTGATTGGTACTCGTAGTACTTTTCATTAATTTCGATTGGATGATTTTTTGCATAAATCTTTCTTGTAATACCTTTTGGTTTGTTTGCGTAGATGTCTCTAAAATTGTTTCGGTTATACATTAAGCTGTCGTATGTGATTACATCGGAAGAAATTCGCCCCTTTTCGGTGCCATATGCGTTTTTGTAGTAGGCTAGAGGATTGATAACCTTGGTAAAGATTCTTCCGCATTCAAAATCTTTTTTGATGGCTGTGTTTTCATGTGTAAAAGCGTAGAAATCCTTTTTTAGCTTGTAATAGGCTGTTTGTACATCGCTTCTGTTTGTTTTTGGCATTTGGAAAAATATCTCGAATGCTTCGTAG
>CAVKXR010000191.1:0-4801 GCA_963660275.1 Oscillospiraceae bacterium | reverse complement strand
GCATGGTGGTGTTGCAATTAAAACATCAACTTGACTTAAGTGTTCCGTTTTTTTCCAAAATTCAATTTCGGCAAAAAGGGCTTCTTTTATTTCTTTTTTCGTTATGTCGCCTTCTATGTAGCCGCTTTCATATTTGCATTTTTTATTAAACTTTTGAATTTCAAGGCGGCGAGAAATTATTTCATTTGTTGCTATGCAGTCAAAGCCTGCCATTTTAAAACCATAACAACCGACTCCTGCACTGCTGAAGAGAGAAATATAGGTTAGAGTTTTTGCTGTTGTATCGTTTTTGTTCATGCGATAAATCCAAAACGCTTATTATAGAAAAATAGCAAAAGATTGAACTTCGGTATCTAGTTTGATAAAGTTACCCTACACGCATTTCCCGATGCCGACGATCGCCGCTGTCCGTGCGCGGAGTCGGGTCGCACCCAGCCGCAAAAGCCTGACGTTTCCGTTGCGGTAATTTTTGACGAGAGAAATTTCGCGCGGAGAGAAACCGCCTTCCGGCCCGACAAGGAGTGTCGTCTCGGTCTGGATTTCACCCGGAGAATCGGTTCCGTTTTCGTCGCACAGAATGATGTCGCCTGTGTAATTTTCGATCCAGGATTCGAGAGAAATCGGTCCGCGGATTTCCGTGAGATACGCTTTAAGCGATTGCTTGAGGCTCACCATCGCCTTAAGTTCCGAGCGCCGGATGGTTTTGGCGAGCGGCGAATCCTTCGGTTCTTCGGAGCGTTCCGTCCGGAGTAGCGTGATGCTTCCGACTTCCATTTCGCTCACGTGCAGCGCGACTTCCTCGTTTCCGTCGTCCTTGAGACAGGCGATTCCCAGGTGGAGCGTTGGTCGCTTTCGCTTTGACGTTTCGACTTTTTCGACCCGGACCGTGCAAGCCTTTGGGCTTGCTTCTTCGACGCATCCTTCGGCGAAATGTCCCTTGCCATCCGTGAGGTGCAGGATGTCTCCGGGGCGAGCGCGGCAGACGCGTGTGGCGTGCGCACTTTCTTCGTCGGACAGGGTGAGCGTTCCCGGGAAAAGGTCCGGGACATAAAATTGGGTGTCGGGAGATTTCATGCTCCAAAAAATACTAAATTGGCGGCTATGCAAATCAAGGCTCTTGTGTTCGATTTAGACGGGACGCTCTACCTTTCCGGGAAGCCGTATCCGCAGGCTGTCGAGACTGTGCAGCGCGTTGCGGAAAAAATCCCCGTCTATTATCTTTCGAACAATACGAGCAAGTCGCTTGTCTTTTACACGAACCGTCTCTTGCGCATGGGACTTCCGCTCCAGTCGCGGGATTCCATCCTTTCGTCGATGACGTTTGCCCTGTCGGAAATTCACCGCCGCGGAATCAAGAACCTCTACCTCTTTGCCAATCCCGAAGTCGCGGAATGGTTTGCCGCCGAGGATCCGACGCTCGACATCCACGCTCCACTCGAAAAGACGCAGCTGGTCCTTGTCGCGTATCATTCGTCGTTCAACTACGGCGAACTCTGCGAAGTCAGTTGGCGGCTTGAACGCGGAGCGGATTTTTGGGTGACCCATGCGGACTTTGTCTGCCCGGACGCCTTGGGGCCGGTTCCGGATGTCGGGAGTTTCATGGCGATGTTCAAGGCGGCTACCGGGCGGGAACCTTCCCGGATTTTCGGGAAGCCGAATCCCGAAATGCTCGCTCCGCTATTGAAAACCTTTCGGCCCGAGGAAATTCTTTTTGTGGGCGATCGCCTTTACACGGATTTCGAACTTGCGCTTCGCGCCGGATGCCATTTTGCGCTGGTCCTTTGCGGAGAGACGAAGGCTCGCGATGTCCAACGGCTCGCTCGGCAACCGGAAATCATCGCGGAGCAGGTCAGCGACATCGATTTCGAACGACTGATTTCCGGTCTGTAAAAAAATAATTTGTAAACACTTTAAAACACGGGTTGTTTTTCCTACTTTTGGCGGCACTTATGCCAAAGATGCAAATGTATGTGCCGGAGCTTTTCAAGCAGCTCCGCAAAGGTTATTCGAAACAGCTTCTCGCCAAAGATTTAATGTCCGGTTTGATTGTCGGCATCTTGGCGCTTCCTCTTGCGATAGCTTTCGCCATTGCGAGCGGCGTGGGACCGGAGAAAGGCCTCTACACGGCGATTATTGCGGGCTTTGCGATTTCCTTTTTCGGCGGGAGCCGCTTCCAGATCGGCGGGCCGACCGGCGCGTTCATCGTCATCGTCTATGGAATCGTTTCAAAATATGGTTATGACGGGCTGGCGACGGCGACGCTCATGGCAGGTGTCATGCTTGTCATCTTCGGCATCGCGAAGCTCGGCGCGATCATCAAGTTCATCCCGTTTCCGGTAACGGTCGGCTTCACGGCGGGTATCGCCATCATCATCGCGGTCGGGCAGATTCCGAACTTTTTGGGACTGCATTTCCCGGCAGGAGTTTCCGAACCTGCGGACGCCATCGGGAAGATTACCTTGTACGTAAAGTCAATCGGATCGACGAATCTCTATTCGGTTATTGTGGGTTTCTTTGCCCTTCTGGTCTGCATTTTTTGGCCAAAGGTGACGAATAAGGTTCCGGGGTCCCTGATTGCGATTGTCCTCGCTACGGCTCTTGTTAAAATTTTTGGCTGGGACGATGCGCACGGCGTCATGACGATCGGATCGAAGAACCAGATTCCGACGGGATTTCCGACGCCGCACTTGCCGAATATTAGCCTAGAAATGATGCGGCAGGTTTTCCAGCCCGCTCTCACGATAGCGATTCTCGGGGCGATTGAATCCCTGCTTTCAGCGGTCGTTGCGGACGGCATGACGGGAACTCGGCACCGCTCGAATACGGAACTGATGGGGCAGGGAATCGCGAATATCCTTTCCCCGATTTTTGGCGGCATTCCGGCGACAGGGGCGATTGCGCGCACGGCGACGAACATCAAGAACGGAGCGGTAAGTCCGGTCTCGGGATTGGTCCATGCGGTGATTCTGCTCTTGATTATGCTTCTTTTTGGAAAGTATGCGGAGATGATTCCGATGGCGGCTCTCGCAGCGGTCCTTTTCCAGGTCGCGTTCAACATGTGCGGCTACAAGAACTTTGCGAAGCTTGTCAAGGGAGCGCCCAAGAGTGATGTGACGGTTCTGCTCGCGACTTTTGTCCTGACCGTGGTGATGGATTTGACGATCGCCATCGAAGTGGGCGTCTTGCTCGCCGCGATACTCTTTATCCGTCGGATGTCGGACGTGGCGGAAGTCGAGTATGTGACGGAAGAACTTCACGAAGATGATGAGGAACTCGCCGACCCGAACAACATCGCCAGCCGTCACGTTCCGCACGGAGTCGCCGTTTTTGAAATCATGGGATCGCTTTTCTTCGGCGCCGTCGAAAAATTCAAGGCCGCGCTGGACATGACCAGTTCACACCCGAAAATTCTGATTCTCCGGATGCGTCAGGTTCCGTCGATCGATGCCGCGGGAATCCAGATGATCGAGGGTCTGCTTTCCAAGTGCCGCTCCGAAGGGACGCAACTTTTGCTTTCAGGCGTCCATTCCCAGCCGATTGTTGCGCTTTCCAAGTCGGGGCTTTTGAAAGATATCGGGGAACAGAACGTCCTCGCAAATATCGATGCCGCTTTAAACCGCGCCCGTGAAATTCTCGGACTTCCGATTGTCGCCGCGCATCCGACCGTTCCGAGCGTCGATTGGGAGCACAATGTCCAGGAACCTTGGGTTCCGCAAAATGCGAACGCAAAAGTCGCCGAGGAAACAACCGAAGTCATCGCCGAGAGCGTTTCGGAAATTCCCGCCAAGGACATTCCGAAAATCGAAAACGAAAAGAAGGGAATGTTCCACAGGCTTTTCCGTTGAGCTAGAAAATTTTCTCTTCGACCTTGCGCCATTTTCCCGGTTGCAAGTCGTCGAGAGAAATGTTCCCGATGCGGATGCGGACCAGTCGAAGGGTAGGGAATCCGACGGAGGCAGTCATGTGGCGGACCTGCCGATTCTTTCCTTCGGTAAGCGTGATTTCGATCCAGGATGTAGGAATGTTTTTCCGTTCGCGAATCGGAGGATTTCTGTCCCAGAGCCACTCGGGAAGGGGAACCACTTTTGCCGTGCAGGGTCTTGTCCGGTAACCTTTGATGAGGACGCCGCTTTCGAGCTTTTGCAAGGCGTCTTTTGAAATTTCACCTTCGACCTGGACCAGATAGGTTCGCGGATGATGCATTTCAGGATCGAGCAGTCGTTTGATAAGCTTGCCGTCGTCGGTAAGAAGCAGGGCGCCTTCGCTGTCGTGGTCGAGCCGTCCTGCCGCGTAGATGTTCTTGGGAAAACCAAAGGTGTTTAGGGCGGGGTGGTTTCCTTCGGGGGTGAACTGGCTGAGAACGCCGAACGGCTTGTTGAAAAGGATGACTGGCATTGGGAAAATATAGGATTTAAGGAATGGGAAGATTGAGACCGATTTGCGGACGTCTAAGCTTTCGGGAAGCGGTATGCGGGATGAGGGCAGTGCTTAGTTGAGAAATCTTAGAGCTTAGAACTGCGCACATTTAAGTTCTCGGGACGAGTTTAGCGGAATACGGGATGCGGGGACTTGAAGCGAACAGGTTTCTCTAAGCTACAGCATCTTGGTTCCAAGTTCTGACCATGCTCCAGGACGACCGTTTATTGCGAAAAGTTTTTACAAACCACTTAAACGAACACCAAAATTCATCCTTCCAGGAATTACGTTAGGAATTCCGAATCCGTGTGATATTCAATTATTCGCTCAGACGCCCCTCGTCCCTCTTCCCGTGCCCCGCTTCCCTTCAAACAACAAAATAAGC
>CAVKXR010000190.1:0-4805 GCA_963660275.1 Oscillospiraceae bacterium | reverse complement strand
CCATCGGTTTCGGAACGGACAGAGCACAAGTAGTCAATAACAACAAAAGAAACACCAACTTTTGCATAATTACTCCCAGTAAAATTCATAGTTTACACTATTGTCATTTTCATCAATATAATTAAGTCCACTAGTCGCTTTTATATTGGGATAGACAACAATTTTTCCGTATTTAGCATCTACCGAATTTATATTATGTCCAAAATAAATCATATTTCCCATAAAACAAAATTCAAAATAACTCCACAGATTTGATGTATTTGGTACATCTTCTATTAAAATTGAATCTTTTTTTTCATTATTGACAATCAAGAAAAAACCGGATTTGTCAATATTTTTACGCAAACAATACACATTGTCCCACCAACCCCGCACATCCTCACAGTTCTTGATCCATTCTAAATCTTTGTCCAAACGCCTGTAAGTCAATGTTCGCGCCGCTGTATCCAAAATTGCATACTGACAGGAGTATTCATTTAGTGAAAAATCATTCCCAAAAGCAATAAACTCATCATCAATCCATGTATGTATTCGAGTTATTGCCATGCGATTTAAGCAATCTTCATTTTTTCTAATCATTTTTTTTTTCTGCATTTTTTCACCGACTTTCCATAGCCAAAAAACGTCCCCATCCCATCGCCAAAAGACGGAATCCGTCATTTGGTTCCATCTCCACCCCCCTCTCGTATTGGTGAGGCTGTCCGTCCAACGCGGACCACCCTCCTGAACCCGGTAATTATAGACCATCATCCGATCATGACCGCAGGAAGACTCTTCGCTATAACCGCCATTCCAAGTTTCGGTAATTTTATGCCAGCGCCTACAGTCAGTCACAACAACAAGAGAATCGTTAATGAATACAGCGATAGTTCTGTCGCTACGGAATTTACCCCATTCAAAAGTCACACTATCCGAGCAGCCGAACAAGCCCACGCACAAAAACACCGGTATCGTAAAAGGCAAGATTCTTTTTACATTTTTCATAGCAATTTCGCTAATATAAAAAGAAAATTTCCCATACCGAATTTCCTCACCCAGGCATCGGCCCCCACCCTTCGGCAAGGTTGCCTTTTTCGTCTTTGTAGCGGTAGTTCTCTCCCCTGTTGCAATACCACAGCCCGTTCTCGCGGACACACAAGCCACCGACAAATTTTTCCTTCCCGGCCAAAGCGTTCAGCTTCCGCAACTTTTCCGAAAGGGCTTCCGCGCGACCTTCGGGATTCACGGCAGTAAACCCGCCCTTAGTGTCAAAAATGCCGACACGGCCGTCCGTAAATTTCACAATCCAGTCCGGGTAAAAAAGCCGCTCCCGATTTTCGGTCGTGTTGAAATACTTGAGCGCGTAAAAGTCCTTGCCGTCATCATTCTGTTTGAACCACCATTCCACCGAGGGACTATCTTCAAGAAACCCGATAAAGGCGGTTTCATTATCGCGCCCGGGATATTTCGCTTTCAGCTTGAACGGTTGCAGCACGCTCTTCGTACTCGGCTTGTAATCCTCGTAATCGTTCGAATAGGCGTAGGAAGTCTTGATTTTAAAAGGCGACGCCTCTTGCGATTCCTGCTTACGACGCTCAGCGACAAAAGCATCGCGGATAGGCCTGTATTCCTTGAGCGCCTGTGTAATCGCCCGGCGGAATACGCTCGCGGAACCTTTGCGCAAATCCTTCAAGAAAATCTTGTAGCGACCGATGTAATCGATGCTTGTCATCGAATACCTGTCAAACCATTGGCGAAGCGCTTCCTTGAAAGGTCCCCAGGAACGGGCCACGTTGCCGTATTTGGCAGCGGGTTCCGTCTGTTCGTCCAAGATATTGTAGCAGGAATTCATGAAATTCTTTTCGACTTCGTTATCGCTCATTTCGTGTTCGACGTTCTTGCCGAAATCGTTGGTCTCCGCAAAGGTCGCGTTCGCCAGAACTTCCGCAGAAAGCGTCTGCCTCATATCGATTCCGAATTTTTCGAGAACGCCTTTTTGCGCAAAAGGATTGTTGTACGCATCTTCGGTAATGCCGAAATAGGAATTCATCGATTTGACAAAGGAACTTTGGAAACGGCTGGCCTTGCCGATGTCGCCGTAATCGGCCCGGCTGATAAAGTCGCTTTTCAAAAGCGGATCGACGATAAAGGACGAAGCCTGTTTCCGGACAAGCGTTTCCGCAAGATCGCGCGAAGCCGTCGCAACGATTTCTGTCGCCTTATTGGCAACGCCTGTTCCAAGATGTTCCGATAAAACCGCCTGAACGCTTCTAGTCGCCAATTCGGCAACCTGCTCCGTCTTTTGAATCTCTGCCGTTTGGCGGTCCGCGTCGCCAAAAACATCATATTCCAACTGGTGCGATGCGACCATATTATTTTGTACGGGGAGTAGCTCCGGCGCAATCCGTTTTACGGTTTCCTGCAACGCCGCTTCGATTTTCGAAGCGACTTCCGAAATCGGCGCGCCTTTCCCGGGCAAATCAAGCATCGCTTTTGCCATTTCCTGAACGACTTGGTTTGCCGCCTCCCGCATAGCGAAACCGCACAAAAGCCGCGGAGCTATGTCCGTCACTTCCGTCTTCGGCTTGTTTTCGACCGTACCGGGAATGTCCGAAATTTCGTTTTTGCGGTAATTCGTATAAAGGAAACCTTCGCGGAGTTCGGGGAAGGCTGTCAAATCAACTTGCGGAACGGGATTTCGCAAAATCCGCCCGAGTGTCTGCGTCTTGAACGTCGGGGATTCGATTTCGCGGAACATCACGATGACATGGGCGCGCGGGCAGTCCCAACCCGTCCCCGCCGCATACTTGAAAAGCATAAAATCCACGGGACTGTCGGCGTCGGAAATGCGTTCCAAATTTTCCTTTTTATTATCAAACCAGCGGGCGATTCTGTTTTCGGGAACTTCGCAATTTTCCGTCAAAAATCTCGTGACGAGTTCTTCCTTGGTTTCGACGCCCTGGCTCTTGACTTTGCTGTCGTCATTCGGCAGCTGGATTAAAACGAGCGGGTTGATGTTCTGCCCGAGACGCGCCCACTGCCTCGCCAAAGATTTCCGCTTTTCCTTGGCGAGCCGCAACAAGGCAAAATCCAGGTCCTCGCCTTCGACCGTCTTCAGGTCTTCTTCGGTCTGCGAAACGACCTGTTCCTTGACAAGGCCCGCTTCGACGACATCCTTGCGCAGAACTTCCACGAAACCCGCCCGCAGATTTTTCACGTCGCTTGCGGAAGGTTCCTTTTCCGGCGTTGCGGAAACATTCAGGATAATTCGCGGAGAGAGCGGAAGGATAACATCCCGGTAAGCCGAAGCCGTCACGTTCTTATGGCTTTCATCGATAATCATCACGATTTCGCGACCTTCCCTTTTCGTATTTTCCGCGACATCTTCAAAGTAAAAGCCCTGTTCCTTTTGCAGGCTCTCTTCGTCGGGGCGGCGGAGCAAGCGCTTTTTGGCGTCTTTCGCCACCAGCTTTTGCCAGTTCAGGAACAGGATGTCATCCCTCTTCAAGACGCCTTCGGAGAAATCGGCAATCGTCAGAAGGCTTCGCCCGACATTCGGGAAAAAATAATCGTAAAACTTGTCGCGGCTTTGCATAGCGAGGTCGTCCGAGAACGTTATCCACACGAACGCGACATCGCCGCCAAACGCGGGGTCGTTTTGCAATTCGCGAACAAAGTTCGACACCATGAAAGTCTTGCCCGAACCCGTTGGAGACTTGAATGTGATTTCGAGATGGCGGGCGCCTGTTCGCCACAGCTTTTTAAAAGTATTGACGAGGCCGTTTTCGCCGAGGACCGCGTTTTCCTGGAAAGGAAGCATCTGCATAGGATTACCCGTTCAAAGCCTTGTAGATTTCGAGAATCGGTTTGGGAATCGCCTTGATTTCGATGTTTGTCAAGTCGTCGAATTCGTTTTCGAAGAAGTCGGGAGAATTCCAGCTGAACACATAGACCGCGAACTTTGCCCTCTTATCGTTTTTGCGCAATTCATCAATTCTATCGATAAATTCGGGAACCCGCTCGTAGTCGCCGTTGTGGTAGATGCAGGTGTAGCGTTTCTTTTCGGCGTTGTCGGAATATATCTGAAAGAAACCGCTCGCCGCTTTGGAGACCGCGACGGTTTCCAGCGTGTTTTCGGCAAGGGCTATCAGGCAGCCCGCCTTTTCGGCTAACTCCACCTTGTCCGCGTCGCTTGCGTTCTTGCTCGGGTGCTTGCCGACAAATCCCGTCTTGTAATACTTGAGCGAACCGCCCAGGCCTTCGACGCGTTCGCCCTTGGCGCTTGTGTAGCCGCACATCACGCGGCGGTTGCGCTCGTAGGTGACGTTTTCGCAGATGTTGTTTTCGCCTTCGGATTGCTGGACAAGAATGCACCGGCGGTTGCCGCCATCTTCCCTGTTGAGATTGAGCGTGGCGTGGAGCGTCGTGCCGGAACCGGCGAAGAAGTCGAGGATGACTATGCTTTTTTGCATAGAACTCATGCGAATTATTCTATCAATCAAATCAACAGGCTTGGGATAACTAAAATCATCAGTTTGAAGAATTTCTTTCAATAACGAGGAACCTGTTGAATTATCAATATCATCTATCCAGCTAGAATAGGGCTTTGTACTTTCTTCATTTGGATTATCATAAATTCTTTCATATGGAATCCATTCACCTTTTCTGTTTTTTTGTATTTCAACAAGCCCCTTATGAAAAGCCTCTTCCATTGTCCTTTTTCCCCAACGCCAGCACCCTTCATTATTCAAATCAAGCATCGGATAGATTTCTAAAAAATTCTTTGATTTTGACAGGCTAAATTCTTTTGTTGCAGTATTGTAGTA
>CAVKXR010000189.1:0-4860 GCA_963660275.1 Oscillospiraceae bacterium | reverse complement strand
ATTTTACTCAGCGAATCACCCACTCCCCGATTGTCCGCTTTTCCGCATCAAAGCCGACGCCGATTTTGTACAGTTTTTTCGGGGAACCGTCCGCGGCAAGCGTTGCGGAATAAGGAATCAGGTAGCCCTTGCCGTCTATTTGCCGAAGGGCGTCTTCCGCGGAGCCATTGCCGTTTAGCTTGAACTCGAACACATAGACAGCGGCGGCGGTTTCCACCACAATGTCCGCTCTCCCGGCGGCGGACTTTTCTTCGCAGCGTACGACATATGGCGTAATCAAAAGGAAAAGACAATAGACCACCGTCTTGTAATGCAACTCGTTCTGTTTTTCCGCATCGTATGGAATCCGGCTCAGATACGCCTTGGTAATTTCTAGGACCCTGTCGATATCGCCGACCTTAAAACCCTTGATGATTTCGCTAGCCACCGTCACGTAGGCGGTTCCCTGGTTCCCGTAATACGCGAGCAGGCTTCTCGTAAAGCCTTCCTTGACCTCTTCGTTCGGAAAGGCGAGAACGTAGGGAGAAAATTCGCCGACATTGTATTTTTTAATCGTCAGGTATCCGCTCTGGTAGAGCATAGGCAAAGGATCCGTAGCCGTTTCCGTCGGCGCATTGAACATTTCCTCATCCGCCGGGAATCCTTCGACAAAAGCTTCGGGATCCATCTTGTAGCGGCAGACAAGCTTTGTCAGAACCGTCGGCGTGCCTGTCGCAAACCAGTAGTTGGTAAGTTCCCTCTTGCTTAAACAATTTATCAGACTGAACGGATTGTAAACGTCAGGCGAATTTTTGCTGAAATGGTAGCCGTCGTATTTTTTCTGCAGCGCAGCACAGGCGCCTTCGTATGTCAGACCGTTTTTGTCGGCGAGAGCCTGGATTTCGGGCTTCATCTGCGTTAAAAGTTCTTCCCTGGTGATGCCGCAGATAGCCGCATAGTCGTCATCCATCGTAATGACATTTAAATTGTTCAGTTCGCTGAAAATGGAAAGCTGGCTGAACTTTGAAATTCCCGTGAGGAACACGAAGCGGAGAATGCCGCCCATGTCCTTGAGGGGACTGAAGAATTTTCGGATTTCCTCTTTCAAGGAGAGCTGCAATTCCGGCTTGTCCATGCTGTCGAGAAGCGGCGCATCATATTCATCGACAAGGACGACCGGCTGCATCCCGGTTTTCCCGTAGGCGGCTTTCAGAATGTTTTCCAGTCGAACGCCCCAGGCGCGATTGCTTTCGACGGGAAGCCCGTACGTCTTTTCAAATTCGGAAAGCTTGTTCTGGAGCGTATCCGCAAGGTCCTGTTCCGTGATGTACTTGTTTCCCGCAAAGCTTATCTTCAGGACGGGATATTTCTTCCATTCGGTTTCGAGGCGTTCCATGGCAAGGCCCGAAAACAGCTCACGGCGTCCTTCGAAATAACACTCCAGCGTGCTGATGAGAAGGGACTTTCCAAAGCGGCGCGGGCGGCTCAGGAAATAATAATCGTTTGTATGCGTCAATTGATAGACAAGGGCCGTCTTATCGACATAGTACTTGCCTTCCGTTCGAATTTTCGCAAAATCCTGGACGCCGATGGGAAATTTCTTTAAAGCCATACCGATAATATAACAAAAGGAAAAATGAAGAACGCCTCCGAGTTCCAATTCAAACAATCCCCGATAATTTTTCTAACTTTTGCGCCAAATAAATGAGTACCTGAAGTACCCAAAACAGGATATCCAAAATGGATCAGAACAAAATCAGAAACATTGCGATTATCGCGCATGTTGACCACGGCAAGACGACGCTCGTCGACCAGATTCTCAAACAGTGCGGAACGTTCCACGAAGGCGAAGAAGTGAACGAATGCGTCATGGACTCCGGAGCTATCGAACGGGAACGCGGCATCACGATTCTTTCGAAAAACGCGAGCGTAAACTACAAAGGCTACCACATCAACATCGTCGATACGCCGGGGCACGCGGACTTTGGCGGCCAGGTGGAACGCGTCCTCGGTACCGTTGACGGCGTGCTTCTGATTGTCGATGCGTTCGAAGGCCCGATGGCCCAGACGCGCTTCGTGACGCAAAAGGCTCTTTCGCTAGGCCTCACCCCGATTGTCGTCATCAACAAAATCGACCGCGACGGCTGCAACCCGCACGACGCGCTCAACAAGGTTTTCGACCTTTTCTGCGAACTCGATGCAAACGAACAGCAGCTCGACTTCTCGTGCGTCTATGCGAGCGGGCGCAAGGGCATCTGCCGCAAGGAAGTTTCCGATCCGGACGGTGATCTCCGCATCCTGATGGATCTGGTCATCGACAAGATTCCCGCACCGAAAGGCGACCCGAACGCCGCTCCGCTTCTCCAGATAAGCACGCTCGAATACTCGAGCTTCCTCGGGCGTATGGCCGTGGGGCGCGTCCAGCAAGGAACGTTCAAGACCGGCATGACGGTCTCCCAGAGCTTTATGACGGACGACGATTCGGCTGCTCCGAAAGTCAAGAACATCCGCATCCAGAAGATTCTCCATTACGAAGGCATCCAGTCCGTTCCCATCGAAGAAGCGGGTCCGGGCGAAATCATCCAGATTGCGGGCCTCGAAATGTTCGATATCGGCGACACGCTTTCCTCGGTCGATAAGCCGGTCCATTTGCCGCGCATCCATATCGACCCGCCGACAATCTCCATGCTCTTCACCGTGAACACTTCGCCGCTCGCCGGCAAGGGCGGCGGAAAGTTCCTCACCGGAAACAACCTCGCCGAACGCCTCGAACGCGCCCACATGGCGGACCCCGCGCTCCTCGTCGAAAAGGCGGACGGCGCTTCGACGTTCAAGGTCTCGGGCCGCGGCATCCTGCACCTCACGATTCTCATCGAAAGCATGCGCCGCGAACTTTACGAGTTTACAATAGGCTCCCCGCAGGTCATCTTCCAGAAAGACGAAAACGGAAAGCTGCTCGAACCTGTCGAAAAGTTCAAGGTCGAAGTCCCCTCGGAATACAGCGGTCCCGTGATCGAGGAACTCGGACGTCGCAAGGGCGAAATGATCGACATGAACACGGACGAGAACAACCGCGTCACGCTCGAATACAAGGTCCCGAGCCGCGGGCTTCTGGGCGTCCGCTCCAAGCTGCTCTCGCTGTCCAAGGGATATGCCGTTTCGCAGTCGATTTTCCTCGACTTCGAACCTTACAAGGGCGACATCCCGGCCCGCACGAACGGCGTTCTCATCGCCAAGGAACCGGGACCCGCGGCGAGCTATGCGCTTTCCAAGCTTGAAGACCGCGGCGCGCTCTTCATCCCGCCGGCGACGGAAGTCTATCCGGGCATGATCATCGGCGAACACAACCGCACGACGGACATCATCGTGAACGCGACCAAGGGAAAACATCTCACGAACATGCGCTCCAAGGCATCGGACGACAACATCCAGCTGACGCCCTACCGCCGCATGACGCTCGAAGAATGCGTCACGTTCATCAACGAAGACGAATGCGTGGAAGTGACCCCGCAAGCGCTCCGCCTAAGAAAGATCACCCTCGACCCGCACAAGCGCAAGCAGGAATCCAAGTCCCCCGTCGAAGAGGACGACGACTGAGAAAGCCGTTTGCATACAAATTAATTTTCACGAAAAAAGTTTCCGTGGATTGCGCGGGAACTTTTTGATTTTTTATGGTCCTTAAATTCTACCGGTAAAATCTATTCGTAGATTTCCGTGTAGGCTATTTCGGGACGCGCCCCCAGCCGGACCATCTTGAAGCGTTTCGCTTTCGGGTAATACGACCAGACCATCCATTCGTTCGCCATGTCCGTTCGCTTCGTCTTGAGCATAACCGGCTTTTCGTCGCGGTAAAAATCCGACTTGTGCGGAATCATGCGTTCCATCGGGCGATATTTGTGGACCATTTCACCGCAACGGCGTTCGATGATTCCCTGCGAATCCTTGCTCCAGGTGATTTCGACCGTGCAGTCTTCTTCGTCGCGAATCTTTTCGCAAGAAGCGGGGCCTTCCGGGCACCAGGTGAACTTCTTGAAAGAAGCGCGAAATTCCTTGTCGCGGAAAACTTCCGCCCGGTGACGGTATTCCGCATAGCTTTCGTAATTTCCCGACAGGGAGGCGACCTTTGAATTGTATTCTTCACAGCCCTTCTGCGCGACCCGAACCTTGCGTTCGAAAAGATCCACTTCCAGATTGCAGCCCGGTTCCGAATAGGAGAAGCGCGTGTGCCCGGAAACATTTCGGGCAGGGATATTCCCCATTTCGATTTCCGCCCGGTCATTTTCCGGACCGTTCTGGATTCGGATGTTGAATCTTTCCGGCGAGTTTGGGGATTTCGAAAGCACCACGCTGCCCGTCGCCGAGGAATAGACGCCGCTCAAATCCTTGGCGCGTTCCTTGAACCGGGAAAAGTCCGCGCGACGGACAAAGCCTTTTTTCGCGAACTTCGTTTTCACCGGGATGAATTCCGGCGGTTCCTTCGGTTCGACATTCACATATTTCACGACACGTTTTTTCTTTTTGGAATTTTTTTGCTTGACATATTCCACGACCTTCTTTTTCTTGGGAGGAATCGGCAGTTCGACTACCTTGTCCGAAGCCCCGAGATACCCCAGGACGCGGGACTTGGCATTTCCCTTTTGATAAACGGGCAAGGTTTCTTCGGCAAAAAGAAAAGCGACAGACAACAAGAGGAACAATAAAAACTTCTGCATAAGGAAGAATTAAATTTTTTTAGAGGGTGAAGATGTAAAAATTTATTTCGGCAAAGTTGGCGGTCAAAACGGGACGAGGGACGAGTTGGGAGTTAGGAGTTGATAGTGGATAGTAGAAAGGACTCAGAAAACAGGACTCAGTAGATAGTGATTAGTTATCAGTTGGGAG
>CAVKXR010000188.1:0-4867 GCA_963660275.1 Oscillospiraceae bacterium | reverse complement strand
GGTTCACCGCGCGGACGAGCGAGAGCGTTTCTTCGACGGCCTGCGAAAGCTTGATGCGAGGAATTAAATTCATCACATCAATGGCAACTGTATTTGCAATTTTGATTATTTCAAATTCGGCCTCAAAATCAAAAGCGTATTTTTTTTCAGACTCTGGAGCGTCAACAAGAATGTCGTTGAGAGTTGTTGTTTCATTAATCTGCAAAATCGCCTTTTCTGGTCTCGGGAGCGTTCCTTCGAAGTTCGAAAGGACCAGGCGGTGTACGCGGTTTACGACGTTTCCGAGATCGTTCGCGAGGTCGCTGTTGATTCGGCGCACGAAACCTTCGTGGGTAAAGCTCGCGTCCTGTCCGACGACCATGTCCCGGGCGAGGTAGTAGCGGAACGCATCGACACCGTATTTTTCCATGTATTCCATCGGGTTTACGACGTTCCCGGTCGTCTTGCTCATCTTGTCGTTTCCGACGAGCCACCAGCCGTGGGCGAGAATGTGCTTCGGGAGCGGAAATCCCAGGGCAAAGAGCATTGTCGGCCAATAGACGCTGTGTGTCGTGATGATATCCTTTCCGACCAGATGGTATGTCGCGGGCCAGATCGTTTCGCCGTCCGGAAAGTTCCTCTTCGGGACGAGATTTCCCTTTTCGTCGATTTTCATCACCGCGCTCACGTAGTTCAGCAGGGCGTCGAACCAGACGTATGTCACGTAGTCTTCGTCAAAGGGCAGGGGAATTCCCCAGCTGAGGCGGGCCTTGGGCCGGCTGATGCAAAGGTCGTTCAGCGGCTGTTTCAAAAATCCACGGATTTCGTTCCAGCGATAATCCGGAACAATCCAGTCCCGATGGCTTTCCAGATATTCGATGAGACGTTCCTGGTATTTTCCCATCTTGAAGAAATAATTCTTTTCCTTGATCCAATCGACCGGGCGGTGGCTGATGGGGTCGCAGCCGTTTTCGTCGAGCTCGTCCTGCGTGAAAAAGCGTTCCTCGCCGACGGAATACCAGCCTTCGTATTCCTTGGAATAGATTTCGCCCTTGTCCCAGAGCAGCTGCAGACAGTCGCTCACGAATTTCTTGTGGTCGGCATCGGTCGTGCGGATAAAGTAATCGTAGTCGATGCCCATTTTTTTCCAGAGGTTCTTGAAGCGCAGGTTGTATTCATCGACGTGTTCCTGCGGGGAGACGCCGCGCTTTTCGGCGGCGCGCTGGACCTTTTGCCCGTGCTCGTCGGTGCCGGTGAGGAAGAATGTCTGGTAGCCGAGGAGCTTGTGGAATCGCGTGAGGATGTCGGCGAGAACGGTCGTATAGGAATGCCCGATGTGCGGGGCGTCGTTTACGTAATAAATCGGAGTGGTGACATAAAAATTTTTCATGTGTCAAAAATAGAAAAAGGGTTTTGTTTGGGAAGCTTGGGATGGAATTTTAGGAACGGAAGGGCTTTCCCGGCTGGGTGCGTGTCAGAGCTTAGTTGAGAGAACTTAGAATTTAGAACAGTTGACGTTTAGGTTTAGGGACTAGGGATGAGGGTGTAGGGATTAGCCGCGGACATCTAAGCTTTCGGGATGCGGTATGAGGGACAAGGGAAGCGGTACGAGATAAGTGGGACACGATACGATACATTCCCCGGCTCGTTATGGTGTCATTCCCGTGCCCGTCCGCCGCGGCGGACACAGACACGGGAATCTCTTTTCGTTGCAATGTCATTCCCGTGCTCCGACACGGGAATCCCTTGTATGGGATGAGATTATCGGGTCAAGCCCGATAATGACAGTAGCCAAGTCTATGCTCGGCAATGACAGGTTAGCGAGCTTGTCGAGCTAAGTCCGATTTCAGAGCTTAGTTGAGAGATCTTAGAGCTTAGAACTGCGAACGTTTAAGTTTTTGGGACGAGTTTTGCGGAACACGGAATGCGGGGATTCAAAATGAATTGTTTCTGTTATGCTGTCATTCCCCGGCTCGTTATAATGTCATTCCCGTGCCCGTCCGCCGCGGCGGACACAGACACGGGAATCTCTGTGATTGAGATTATCGGATCAAGTCCGATAATGACAGGTTAGCGAGCTTGTCGAGCTAAGTCCGGCAATGACACGCTAAGCGAACTGTTTTCAAGATGACCGCAAAAAAAGTCCGCTCAGACGCCCTCATCCCTCTTCCCTTGTCTCACGTCCCTTCTAACAACTCTCCACTGATTCCTGAATCCTGTTTCCTGATTTTTCTCAACTTCTTATTACCCGTCAAATCCCCGTTTTGCCGTTTCGTTCCGAGATTTCAGAAAGCTCAACAGGGCGTCTTCCCGAAGCGGCCTTGAAAAGTAGATGCCCTGGAAGCGGTTCGCTCCGATTTTCTGGCTTTCGAGCAGCTGCTCTCGCGTCTCGATTCCTTTTCGCACGATGTTCACGTGTCTTTTTCGAAGGATTTTTTGCATCGATCGGAACGCATCCGAAAAAGAATTTGCATCCGGCGACAAGCGTTTCTGTCCAAGTTTCACGCTCTGAAAATCTCCGGCAAATACGCGGTTCCAGTTTGTGTAGCCTTCGCCGAAATCATCGAGAGAAAACAGAAATCCCAGATCGCGCAGCTTCCGGAAATTCTTCTTGGCGATATCGTTTTCGTCGAGTATGGACGACCGGGAAATTTCCAACTCGAAGAATCCCGCCTCGACTTGGTATTCCTCCAAAGTCCCTTTAAAAAATCCTTCGCAATTCTCGGGGAAAAGCTGGAAAGTGCTTATGTTTATGTCGATTTCGCGAAGCCCGCAAAGAAAATTTTTCTTTTCGTGAATAAAGCGGCAGACATTTTCAAAGACAATCCGCCCGATATCGTTTACAAAGCCTTTTCGTTCCGCAATCGGGATAAATTCCGCTGGAGAGATGTTTGCAAAACTTGGATTGTCCAAGCGTACCAATGCTTCCGCCGAATCAAAGAGAGCTGTTTCCGAATTCCAGATCGGCTGGTAGAGAATTTCGAATTTGCGTTCCCGGACCGCGCTTTCCAGGGCGTTTTCGAGTTCTAAGCGTTCGACGCATGCCTTGAAATTCGGATCTTCTCCGAGTTCGGCGAGCCATTCGGCCCTGTCGATTTCATCGGGAACCGAGACGACCGAGCATTTCGCCTCGACGGAAACGGAAATTCCCCCGATGCGGTATTCCGCGTCGGAAAGCATCGAGTGGAGTCTTGCCGTAAAATTCTCTCCGTCAACTTTTCCCTGTGAAGAAACAACCGCGATTTTATCCTGAGAGAGACGATAGACCGTCCCGGTCGAATTCTTGAGAATCCAGAAAAGAAGGCTCCGGGCGACCTTTTCCAAATCCTCGATTTTAAACATCGAACGCAGGGATTTAAAATTCGAAAGGGAGATGACGATTACGGAATATCTTCGCTTGGAACGGATATAGCGGTCATTGTCGGCGATAAATGTCCGACGGTTGTAAACGCCCGAAATCGCATCGGCGTGAAGATCTTCCATTTCTATCAGGAGCATCACGCCCAAAAGCGAAATCGATTCGAAAAAAAGTTCGAGCTTTAGCCATGGCAGGGCAAACTGTACAAGGATTCCGGTAAGGCTCGCGCCGATAAAGAACCAGAGCGCAAACGCTGTCGATTTGACAAGGACTTTCCGATAGGCAAAAAGCTGACCGACGGCAAAGGCGATGTAGCCGGCAGCTTCCGCGTAAATGAAAAGTTCCAGAGGACCCCGTGTAAACAGGACATTGTCCTGGTAATAAAAAATCAGATGTGTGAGGGGATTTGTCAGGACGAAAATCTCTAGCAGAAGCGCAGGCGACAGGAACCAGAAAACAACTCGTTTTGAATGGTTCTCGCCCCAGTTGTTCACGATGACGACATAGAACGCAAAGAGCGGAGCGAGCAGAGTGTGCAACGCAAAGTAAATCGTCTGGAAAAAATGTTGGACAACGTTGAACGCATTTCCGTCTGTCGATACAAGCGGATTCATTCCCGTCGCAAGGATCGAGGCGACGCATGTGAAAAGCATATTGAAAAGGAGCAGCTCAAAGACTTTGCCGCTTTCTTTTTTCGGCTTCCGGTGGGTATAGTAAAAAATCAGGCAGCAGACAACGATAAACGCCGAGCAGATAAAAAAGCAAAGATCCGTTGTCAAGAAGCGCATGAAAATTTCTCCGGGCAAAAAATTCGCCGCAATGCCTAATATATATATTATGGCCATGCAGCAACAGACTTCCAAGGAAAAAGCGATTCTCGTCGGCATTGTCACCCCAAAAGTGCGAAAGTCCGCAGCCGAGGAACATCTCGAAGAGCTGAAGCGTCTCTCGGAAACCGCGGGGGCGGTTGTTACTCGGATATTTTTGCAACGCGTCCAGGCGTTCAACCCGGCGACGCTTATCGGCGAAGGGAAAGTTTCCGAAATAAGGAACGCTCTCGAAGAGGATTCCGCGGGGCTTGTCGTCTTCGACGAGGACCTTTCCGGTTCGCAGGTCCGCAACCTGGAGGAACGTCTCCCGGGAATCAAGGTTCTCGACCGGACAGGCATCATCCTCGATATCTTTGCGAGGCATGCGATTACGGCGGAAAGCCGTCTGATGGTCGAAGTCGCCCAGCTCGAATATCTTGTCCCGCGACTTACACACGCCTGGACACACCTTTCGAGGCAGGCTGGCGGGCGTGGCATCGGCATGAACGGTCCCGGCGAAACCCAGCTCGAAACGGACCGGCGGATCATCCATAAAAAAATTCAGGAACTGAAAAAGAAGCTCGAAAAGATCGAAGGGGCGAGAGAACGGCAAGCGGTTCGTCGCTCGGAAATTTTCCAGGTCGGTATCGTCGGCTACACGAACGCGGGGAAGAGTACGCTCACAAACCGCCTCACCAAAAGCAACGTCTATGTTAAGGAC
>CAVKXR010000187.1:0-4886 GCA_963660275.1 Oscillospiraceae bacterium | reverse complement strand
ACCCAGAGAGGAATCAGGTCATTTTTTTCTCCGGGCTTTAGGATGCCGCGCTCGACGGCAAAGTCCCATTTGAGGGAATGTGTGCCTCGACGATTAATTTGTATGTCGAAGTTTAAATTGCGCTCGGTCATTTGGATTTCTCCTATAATTTTTGAAAGGCGTTCCGTAAATCTTGCAAGAGATCCTTGATGTTTTCGATTCCGACGGAAAGTCGAAGAGTCTTGTCGGTAATTCCGTTTTGGGCGAGAATTTCTTCGGGGACATCGGCGTGTGTCTGCGTAATCGGATAGGTGATGAGGCTTTCGACTCCGCCGAGACTTTCGGCAAACTGAATCAACCGTACATTTTTTAGGATGGAATGCGCGGCTTCCTTGCTTTGAACTTGAAAGGTAATCATGCTTCCGAATCCTCGGGCCTGCTTTTGGAGAATGCGAAATCCTGGGTGATTTTCTAGGCCGGGATAGATGACTTGGGATACTTCTTTTTGTCGCAGAAGAAACTTGGCGATTTGAAAGGCGTTTTCCTGTGCGCGTTCCATGCGAATGCCGAGCGTCTTGAGACCGCGTAAAATCAGCCAGGAATCAAAAGGGGCGAGACCTGCGCCAGTTGTCTTAATCAGAAACCGAAGCTTTTCTTCGATGTCTCTGCGATTGGTGACGAGAAATCCGGCAAGCGTATCGTTGTGACCGCCGAGATATTTTGTGCCGCTGTGAACGACGATGTCTGCGCCGAGTTCTAGCGGGTTTTGAAAATAAGGGGAAAGAAACGTGTTATCGACAATCAGGAGAATTCTGTGTTTTTTGGCGATGTGCGCATATTTTTCGATGTCGTAAATATGCATCATTGGATTTGTCGGTGTTTCTAGGTAAATCGCCTTTGTGCTTTCGGTGATAAAGTTCTCGATGTTTTCCTTTGAAAAATTGAGTAGCGAAATTTTTTGTCCGTTCTTTTTGGAGACATGTTCGAAAAGCCGGACGCTTCCACCGTAAAGGTCTGTGTCGGCGATGATTTGGTCTCCGGGTTCAAAAATTTCAAAGAGAAGCGAAATCGCTGCCATTCCCGAAGACAAGGCGAATGTGGATGAGCCGTGCTCTAACGATGCGACGATTTTTTCAAGATGTTCGCGCGTGGGATTCTGGAGTCTCGAATAGTCGAAGCCTGTGGATTTTCCGACCGCGGGATGGGCGAATGTTGCGGTCTGGTAAATGGGAAAGCTGATAGATCCGAAATGAGCTGGAATGCAATCGGACGGAGCTTTTTCGAGGTGAATGCATTTTGTGTCGATACATCGGGACATTTGAAATTCCTTTGTCCAAAAAAATCACAGGTTGTCCTTTGAAGGAAAGCCTGCGATTTTCAGAGGTGCGTTACTTGTTCAGAAACAGATATTCGAGCGTATCCGTTTGAATTTGGATTCCTTTTTCGTGGGCATAGAGAGCGAGAAGCGAGCTTCCAACGCCAGCGGCTCCGTCATAAAGACCCGTGTAGGTTTCGACAAAATTCGGAAGCTTGCGCGTCCAGGCTGCGTACCAGCGACGCCCCTTTTCATCGAGAAACGAATCGCCGAGAAGCTTGTCTGCGGTGAGTTTAGCCTGTTGGATGTAAGAGTCGTCCAGTAACGCTTCGGCGGTTTTTACAAAGTGGGTGAGAATTCCAGGTGCGCCGCAGCAAAGGCAATAGCTGTTCCAGTAGCCCGGAGAATGGATGAGTGGTGCTCCGGTTTTGAGAATGCCGTCGGTAAGAAGCTTTACCCAGGAAAGGTTTTTTGTATCGCCCGTCACATCGAAAAGCTTTCGGAAGAGAATGGTCGTGCCGACGGGACCGTGGCAAGTCGAAAGGTAGTAGAAATCGTGGAAGCTTCCTTTTTCGGGATTGTAGAGATACGGGATGAGCGCCCCTTTTTCATCGCCTTCGACGATTGCGGAAAGAAATTCGACAACCTGTCTTGCCTTGTCGAGATACGCTTTTTCCTTGGTCTCTTCGTAAAGGAGAGCGTTGAGAAATGCGATTCCGGCGGCACCGTGTGAAAAGTTCGGGAATACGGTTTCCTTGGACTTCCAGCCGACGAGCGTAAGATCGACGTTCTTGTAGTAAATCCCGCCGACTTTAGCCGGAACGATTCGCGTGTCCGTAAAAGAGATGACTTTTTTGGCTGCTTCCAGATATTTTTTCTCGCCTGTTTTGCGATAGACATAGAGAAAGAAAAATCCATAGGAACCGTCTGCCATCAGATCCGATTCGGAACTCCAGTGGAGAATTTTTCTGTCGTCTTTTCCGGCGGAAATGGCGTCGTCCGCGGTCTTCGCCAGAAATTCGTGATAGCGCGCTTCGTGTGTGATTTCGTAAAGCTGTTCCAGAAAAATTCCCTCTCCGGCAGGAGCCGCATAGACACTTGTGCCCCAGCCTTTGACCGGCCAGACTCCGCCTTCGTTTCCTTCGAGGACATTCTTGAAAAAATCAGGACCTTCGTAAGTGTTCAAAATGTACTCGGCTGCGTCTTTGGCTTCTTGCAGATATTTTGGATCTTTTGTAACCTCGTAAAGCTGGAGAAAAAACTGCCCGATACCCGCAGAGCCGGCGTAGATACTTTTGGGCGTGATGATAAGATCGCCTTTGTATTCGTTTCCGGGTTCCGGACTTACTTTCCAATATTTTCCCTGTGGCGTGACAACTTCGTTTGTCTTTAAATACTGGACGATTTGAAGGATGGCAGCGAGATAATCTTCGGATGTTTTGCTTCGAAAAGGAAGCTGGCTTGAAAACTTCAATTTCATGGATGGAACTCCTTTGAATTTTCGCTTAGAGCTTTTTGTAAAGATCCGTGGAAAGATATTTGTATCCGTTGTCCGGGTAGATGACGACGATGTTCTTTCCTTTTGCTTCTTTGCGCTTTGCGACCTCGATGGCAGCGGTGAGAGCCGCGGCAGCCGATGTTCCCAGGAAAAGTCCGTCTGTCCTGGCGGTTTCCTGGGCGGTTTTGTAGGCGTCTTCCGCTTTGACGTCGATGATTTCGTCAAATGAAAAACCGTTGTTTTCGTTGCTCTTGATGAGTGTCGGAATCAGCGGGTCGGCGACGCGGCCGAGAGGAAGCGTTCCATCGACAATGTGGCCCGTAAAGTCGGGGCTGTCCGGGCGTGAAGAGGGCGCAGCCTGGACTCCGATGATTTTAACGTTCGGATTTTTTTCGCGGAGAAATCTTCCGACACCGACGATTGTGCCGGCGGTTCCGCCCATCGCAAGAAAATAATCCACCCGTCCGTCGGTATCGCGCCAAATTTCGGGACCTGTTGTCTTGTAATGATATTCCTGGTTTGCTTCGTTCACGGTTTGTCCTGTGTAATACCAGCCGTTTTCTTTTGCGATGCGCTGGATTCCGTGAATCAGGTCGTCGAGAACGAGGCCCGTTTTTTCGAAATCCTTGACTTCGTCGATGTCGTAGAGTGTGTGGACATCGAGACCGTAGCCTTGGAAAATTTTTGTCCGCTCCTCGGAAGTTCCCGGCTCGAGATAGGGGACGAATTCGAAACCTTCTGCGTGTCCGATCCCCGCAAGACCGATTCCCGTGTTGCCGCTTGTGACATCGACAAGCGTGTCGCCTTTTTTGATGAGGCCTTTCTTTTTGCCGTCTTCGATGAGCGCAAGAGCTAATCTGTCCTTGACGCTTCCTGTCGGGTTCAGGTATTCGAGTTTTCCGATGATGTGCGCTTCAATTCCGTACTTTTCTTCGTAATTGGATAGTTCGACGAGCGGCGTGTTGCCGACTAATTCCGCAATGGACTTGTGAATTTTAGACATGAAATTCTCCTTTAGACGTTTTCGCCGTAAATGCTTTTGAGGTTGTTGAACTTGGTGCTGGAATATCCGCCATCGACGGGAAGCTTGACCGCCGTAATTGCGCTTGCTTCATCGCTTGCGAGAAAGAATGCCGCCTTGGCGATTTCTTCCGGCTCGATCCATCGGTTGAGAACGGCGTTTTCGGCCTGGATCTTTCGGATGGTCGGGTCGGAATAATCATACTTTATCGCCATTTCGGTTTTGGTGCATCCCGGAGCGACCGAGTTTACGCGGATGCCGTATTTTCCGAGGTGGAATGCGGCTACCCGGGTGAGGCCATCGACAGCGGACTTGGAAATTCCATAAGCGAACGGAGACCATTCCGAAAGGGAAGCGACAAAGGATGAAACATTGACGATTGCGCCTGGGATTTTCTTTTCGACGAATACGCGGGCGACATGCTGGATGAGGTAGAGGCTTCCCCAGAGGTTTACGTTTTCCGCCTGCTTGATTTCTTCGGGATCGAAATCGAGGATTCCCTTGCGATGGCCCGTGATTCCCGCATCGTTAAATAGTGCGTCGATTCTTCCGTACTTTTTGACGATTTCCTGGATGACTTCTTTCCCTTGTTGGAAATTGGTCACGTCGAGTTCGTAAGCGGTTACGTCGAATCCTTCACCGCGGAGCTTTTCGACTTCTCTGTCGAGTTCTTTTTTCTTGACGTCCGTCGCTGCGACGGCCCATCCTTCCTTGAGGAATTTTTTGACGCCCGCGAGACCGATTCCCTGGGCTGCGCCTGTGATGACTACGACTTTCTTTTCGCTCATGATAAATCTCCGTTTTGCAGAATCTCTGCATTTTTTTTTGGTGAACTCCCTAACCGTCCAGGCTTTTGCCGGGAACATTTTTTCTTTTTTTTGTTGGGGAGGATTATCCTTTAGTTTGTTTGATTCCGATTGCCAAAGCTTAAAGGATAACGCTAGGCGGTCGGTTTAGTTTTGAATGCTCGCTTGCATTCGACAGTCGCTACACATCGGGAACTCCTTTGTTTGCGTTTTCGATAGGCATAAGGTAGAATTTCAGGGGCGAAAAACAAGAGGTTTGGATTATAC
>CAVKXR010000186.1:0-4917 GCA_963660275.1 Oscillospiraceae bacterium | reverse complement strand
GAGCCTTTTCAATCGCCGCATCCGAAATGCCGAGCGTTCGCGCCCAGGCAGAAACGAGCAGCACATTGTCCGCATTGAAATCGCCGACAAGCCCCGTTTTCAAGGGCTGCGAAGAGACAAAGGGAACATCCAGGACCAGACCGTTTTCCGAACTTTCGATCGAGCGCGGGACAACAATCGCACCGGACTTTCCGAGACGCGACACGGATACTTTGTGCGCAACCGGAATTTCTTCGAAAAGGCGCGCGCCAAAAGAATCATCGACATTGATGACCGCAACGCCGTCATGCGCAAGATACCGGGTAAAGAGAAGTTTCTTCGCTTCGAAATAGTTTTCCATCGTCTTGTGGTAATCGAGATGGTCCTCGGTCAGATTCGAAAACAGACCGCTCCGGAACGCGATTCCTTCGACGCGTCCCTGGCAAAGCGAATGCGACGAGGCTTCCATCACGAGATCCGAACAGCCCACCTCGACTGCTTCGGCGGCAAAGGCGTAGAGTTCCAAAAGCCCGGGCGTCGTCAAGTTGGAGGTTTCCACCCGGTCACCGATTTTCTTGCAGATAGTCCCGACAAGAGCCGTCTTTTTTCCTTCGCTCGCAAGCATCGCTTCCATCAGGAATGCGCTGGTTGTCTTGCCGTTCGTTCCCGTCACCGCATGGACAGAAATCTTTGAAAAAGGATCGCGGTAAAAAGTTTTCGCAACCGATGCGCGAGCTTCCTTCACGCTCGGAACAAGAATCCACCTGTCCGAAAAATCTCGCGGAGCTTCCGTCTCAGCGACAACGACGGCAGCTCCTTTCGAAAGAGCGGATCGCGCAAATTCCTCGGCGCGTTCTCCGGGAAGCGCAAAGAACAGGTCGTTCGGCTGAACCTTCCGCGAATCGTCGGCAAGACCTTTCACATTTCGGTTTTTCAAAATATCTTCAAGCAACATACCGCCTACCCTTTCTCGGAAAGAACGAGTTTAAACTTTTCGCCGCGCTTCAAAACGGTATTCGGCGCCGGAAACTGGCGCTTGACGCGCCCCTGTCCTTCGTAATCCACGTCACCGGAAAATTCCCCGATTTGTTCCAAGGCGTCGCGCAGGGAAAGCCCGATGAGATCTGGCATTTTCTGTCTGTTCGATGTTCCCAACCGGAGAATCAGCCCGCCGTTTTCAAAATCGCGCTCCGAAGCGACAACCGTTTTCCCTTCGCCAACAAAGGAAACCGGGCATTTGCGGTTTTCCGAAAGGGTTCTTGCATCGCCGTCCGAAAGCCCGATAAATTCCACGTCGCACTTTTCGGAAAGCGAAATGCGTTCCAGGTTATACGGCACAGGAGACGTCTGCGGAGAATAGTAAAGCCCTTCCATGATTTTCCTGAAAATCGGACCCGCCGCCGCCCCGCCGGAAGTCTTTCCATAAGCAGGTTCATCGACCAGGACCATGCACACATAACGCGGATTTTCGGCAGGAGCAAGCCCGATAAACGAAGCGACCGTCTTGCTGTTATCATAGCGCAAGGACGTTTCGCTCACCTTGACAGCCGTTCCCGTCTTTCCGCCAAAAAGAACTCCTCGAATCTTTTGGGAATTTACCTGCTTTCCCGTCCCGATTTCCACGACTTCGCGAAGCATGGAACGCACGCGTGCCGCAGTCTTTTCCGAAATCACCCGGCGAACTTTTTTCTTGGAATTTTTTTCCAGAACTTCGCCATCCATCGAACGCCATTCCCGGACGAGCGTGGGCTGCAAAAGAATTCCGCCGTTTGCGATGGCGCAGTAGCTCATCACCATCTGGATGGGCGTCACCAGAATTTCGTGTCCGTAACCTATCGTCATCCCCGTGCGACCGCTCCACTTGTATGGAGCCTTCAGTTGCCCGGATTCTTCGCCGGGAAGTTCCACCTGCGTCTTGACGCCATATCCGAACGAACGCACATACCGGTAGAACTTTTCGTCGCCGATGCTGTCCGCTATTTTTGCAAAGATGATGTTCGACGAAACCGCCATCGCGCCCGTCATGTTGTGGTTACCGTGGTCCTTTTTATTATCATCGTGGATGGTAATCCCCTTTCCCACAACCCACGTTCCCCCTTCCCCACTAAAGACCGTTTCCGGATCCACCGAATGCGTTTCAATAGCCGTCGCGGCGGTCACCGCCTTGAACGTCGAACCCGGTTCATAGGGCATCGACACGATATCGTTTTTCACGCGGGAACTCACCGTCAGCGGAGCGTTCGGATCAAAAGTCGGAAACGTCGCCATCGCGAGAATTTCTCCCGTGTAAGGATCGACGACCACCGCGCTACCGCTTTTTCCCTGGACGCTTTCCACGCCTTCCTTCAAGGCGGTTTCGACGATTTCCTGGATGTTCCTGTCAATCGTCAGGACCAGATCCTTGCCGGGAATCGGGTTCCGGCCTTCCATCTTCCGACCGGCCTGCACTTCGCGCTTGCGGTTCAGCACCCGGGTTTGCCAGCCGTCCGTTCCGCGGAACGTCGTATCGAAATAAAATTCTAGTCCCGACCTTCCCTGGCCTTCGCGATTCAATTGCCCGATAATTTGAGACGCGAGCGTTCCCTGCGGGTAGATCCGCCGTACTTCCAGCGCCCCGTCCCCGTTTTTTTTCTCGATGCTCTGGGCGAGCACCACACCGTTCCTGTCGAGAATCCGACCTCGCGGAGCCTTGAGGATTTTCCGGTTCTGCGCATAGGCGTTCGCCACTTCGCTGTATTTGTCGTAGTCCAGAACCTGGATCTGGAAAGTGCGCAAGAGGAGAACCGACCACAGAAGGCCGAAAAACAGGAAAAGCCACGAAATGCGATCCAAATTCCGCATCACTTCCCCCCGACCCGTTTCACTTTCATCGGCACGTTCGCATAGTCCAGCCCAAGTTTGGCCGCTTCCTTCGAAATTCGTTCCAGCGAAGAAAGCTCGCCGTTTTCCAGGTCCTTCTGCACGACTTCCCCGCGAAGAACCGAGACTTCACGCACAAGGGAAGCTTTCCGCATCGCAAGAGCGTCATAGCAGTTCTGCTTCCACAGAAAACCGCAAAGGATCAGCCCTGCGTAAATCATCAGCAGAACGCCGCCAAAAAACCGATGTGTCTGGAAGAAACGGATCATATTCTTTCGTACACCCTCAGTTTGGCGGAACGCGCCCGCGGATTCCGAGCGATTTCTTCCGCCGTCGGAAGAACCGGCTTGCGAAAGACCTTTTTCAGTTTCTGGTGGTTTCCGCCGCAAACACACACCGGCGACTCCCTCGGGCAGAGACACGCCTTTTCAAATTCGGCGGCGACGAGCTTTACCGTGCGATCTTCGACGGAATGATATGAAATCACCACGAGACGCCCGCCTTTTACAAGCGTCCCCACCGCCGCGCGAATGCTCGTACGGATTTCTTCGAGTTCGCCGTTCACTTCCATGCGAATCGCCTGGAAAATGCGGGCGAGGATTCCGTTCAAGTCCCGGAGCCTATCCGGGTAGGTCTTTTCGGCAAAGGCCCGCAGATGTTCGGGAAGAACCGGAGACTTTAGGCCCGCGATTCCGTTCCTGATGTTTTCGCTTAGTTTGTACGCACGATCTAGGTCCGCATTGTTCCGGAAAGCCTGCGCCATTTCTTCCGGTGAACTTGTACGCAACCATTCCTGGGCGCTAAACGGCGAACGGCTGTCCATCCGCAAATCGACCGGATGGTTTCCCTGGAACGTAAAGCCCCGCGCATCGTCATCGACCTGGTGGCTGCTGATTCCCAGATCGTAGAGGACTCCGCTCAAACTGTTTTCCCGAACCTCGCCCCCCAGTCTAGCGAACGGAACCGGGTGGAAGGTCACCTGGCTTCCAAACGGAGAAAGCCGCTTCGTCGCATAGGCAATCGCTTCCGGGTCGCGGTCAAACGAATGCAGATGCCCTTCGGGAGAGAGGCGTTTCAAAATCCCTTCGGAATGTCCCCCGCCGCCGAGCGTGCAGTCCGCATAGAGACCGCCCGGATTAACAACCAGAGCGTCCATGCATTCTTCAAAAAGGACCGGGGAATGATACTCAGCGATTTTCATCCGAGCCCCCCCGAAGACACATCGTCAAAGAATCCTGCGTCGAACTCTTCAAAGTCTTCTTCCTGATTGAAGCCGTACTTCGAGTTGTAGATGGAAGGATTCCAGAGTTCCACCGACTTACCGGTCCGCGCCACATAGAGTACTTCCCCGTCGAGCTTGGCAAACGCCAAGTCGCTTTTGGAAAGCAAAATGCGGTTCTGGCCGTCAAGCGCCACGCGATGAGAGTTGGCCTTGAACATTCGGCGAAAACGATCGTTCTTCGGGGTAGCGGGACGCGCCTCGATTCGGGCGATGAACCTGCGATATTCCTCAAGCGTAAAAAGAATGAGCGAATCGCTTCCTCCAAAGGACAGAATCAACGACTTGCCCTCTTCCTCGGAGAGCAGGCGACGAAATTCCCTAGGGAAAGGCGTCCTTCCCTTTTCGTCGATAGCCGTCTTGGCTTGTCCTATGAATTCGTTCAATTCCATCAAACGTCACCCATTTTAATCCACAACAATACAAAATATACCACTTTCTCCCACCGACCTCAATAGTGCACATTTAATTTCGTGTCAAAATTCACAGAACCGGAATTTCTTTCCCGCCTGTGCACTGCACATTTCGGGGCTTGGAACGGCAAATGTTTCCACTTTCGGGATACGATAAACGGGATAAGGGACACGGTGAGAGGGATGTCAGGGATTAGTTGAGAGTTGAGAGTTATTAGTTAATAGAAATCAGGTGTCAGGAATCAGTGGAGTTAGTTAGGAATTAGAAATTAGGAATGAGGAACTCGGGACGAAGCCATTCCCCGGTGTTCCTTTCCCACGTCATTCCCAGGCTCGCTACAATGTCATTCCCGTGCTTGTCCGCCGCGGCGGACGCAGACACGGGAA
>CAVKXR010000185.1:0-5008 GCA_963660275.1 Oscillospiraceae bacterium | reverse complement strand
GCAGCCCGCAAGAGCCGACAACGCTAAAAGTAACGTAAATATCACATGGGGGGGGGTAAACAACTTAAAGCTTGCTTTCATGGCTTTCTCCTATAAGGCAACCGGTATATTTTCTTTTCACAAAAATTTAGAAAAGTTGTGTGGAGGTTCGTTCTTGGGATTGCCGGGTCAAACCCGATAATGACAGGTTCACGGAGATTATCCGGTCAAGCCGGATAATGACATACCCGGCAATGACACGCAGAAACTATCCGCCGGCGAGCTTCACCCGAAAGCCGCGCCTTTCGAGTTCCGCCTTTAAAACATCCCGCTTGTCGCCCTGGATTTCAATCGTGAAATTTTTCACGGTTCCGCCGGTGCCGCACTTGCGCTTGAGTTCCCGCCCGAGTTCCGCAAGCGAGCCTTCGTCCAGGTCCAGCCCGGAGATGACGCTCGCCATCTTGTTCCCGCCGAGGCGCTTCAGCTGGATGCGCACCACGCCGTCTGTTTTCGGACGTTCGGGCTGCGGCTTCGGAGATTCCACGCGGCCTTGGCCGCTAACGTAAACAAGTGTCGAACGTTCGTCAATCATAGGCACCTCGATTTGTTCGTTAAATTTAAAAATTCAATGCGACTTCCCATCCATTTTTTATCTTTCCCCAATAAATCAGGAGTTTTTATGGCGAAACCTTCCAAAAAGACGACTTAGGCGAACAGCGGATTCGAAAAGCAGATTTGGGACGCAGCGTGCGTCCTGTGGGGGCATATCCCCGCCGCGGAATACCGCAAGGTGATTATCGGGCTTATCTTTTTGCGCTACATTTCGTGTGCGTTCGATCGCCGCTACAGAACTTTGGTAGAAGAGGGCGACGGATTCGAAAACGACCGTGACGCCTACATGGAAGAGAACGTTTTCTTCGTGCCGACGAAGGTACGCTGGGAACACATCGCGGCAAACGCCCACAAGCCCGAAATCGGCATGGTAATCGACACGGCGATGCAGCTTATCGAAACCGAAAACAAGACGCTCAAGAACGTCCTCCCCAAGAATTACGCGAACCCGGATTTGGACAAGAAGGTCCTCGGCGACGTGGTGGACATCTTTACAAACAACATCGACATGAGCGACGTGGAAGAGAGCAAGGACTTGCTGGGCCGCGCCTACGAATATTGCATTGCGCAGTTTGCAGCTGTCGAAGGCCAGAAGGGCGGCGAATTCTACACGCCATCGTGCATCGTGCGCACCCTTGTGGAAATCCTCAAGCCCTACGAGAACTGCCGCGTGTACGACCCCGCCTGCGGTTCGGGCGGCATGTTCGTGCAGAGCGCCAAGTTTATCGAGGCCCACAGCCACAAGCGAGGCGCCATCTCCGTTTACGGG
The DNA here is from genome assembly GCA_963660275.1 of Oscillospiraceae bacterium. GTDB lineage: Bacteria > Fibrobacterota > Fibrobacteria > Fibrobacterales > Fibrobacteraceae > Hallerella. The sequence continues at coordinate 3,648 of CAVKXR010000185.1, read as the reverse complement.
CAAGAGGCGAACGCCGATACCTGGAAAATGGCGAAGATGAACATGGCCATCCGCGGCATCGGCGCGAACTTCGGTCCCTACCAGGCGGACACCTTCGCAAACGACCTGCACCCCACCCTGAAAGCGGACTTTATTCTGGCGAACCCGCCGTTCAATTACCACCCCTGGGGACAGGAAGCGCTGAAGGACGACGTGCGCTGGAAATACGGCCTGCCGCCGGCAAACAACGCGAACTACGCCTGGATCGAGCACATGATCCATCACCTCGCACCGAGCGGCAAGATTGGCCTCGTGCTCGCCAACGGTGCGCTCAGCACCAGCTCCGGCGGCGAAGACGACATCCGCAAGAACATCATCGAGGCGGACCTTGTCGAAGGCATCGTGGCCATGCCCACCCAGCTCTTTTACAGCGTGACCATCCCCGTGACCCTCTGGTTCCTCGCCAAGAACAAAAAGCAGCGCGGCAAGACGCTCTTTGTCGATGCCCGCAACATGGGCCACATGGTGGACCGCAAGCACCGCGACCTCTCCGACGAAGACATCCGGAAACTCTCGGACACGTTCGTCAAGTTCCAGGCCGGCAAGCTGGAAAACGAAAAGGGATTCTGCGCCGTGGTGAAAACCGAAGACATCGCGAAACAGGACTACATCCTCACCCCGGGACGCTACGTGGGAATCGCCGACGCCAAAAAAGACGACGAACCCTTCGAAGAGAAAATGACCCGCCTCACCGCCGAACTCTCGGGAATGTTCGAGAAGAGCCACGAACTCGAAAAACAGATCAAGAAGAACCTGGAGGGGCTGGGATTCAAGATGTAGGTGTCGGGAGCGAATCGGCATCTCCGGCTCGCTACGATGTCATTCCCCAGCTCGAGCGGGCATCCGCATTGAGAAAAAGTTCGTGAAAGAAGCGAAAATCTCAAAATCGGTATTTTTATTCATTTTTAGCCAAATAAATTTGGCATTTTTATTCAAAAATGCTATTTTGAATTCAGTATTTTTGAAAACACATCCACGTGGCAAAAAAAATGACAACGTTCAGACGCAAAATTTACCGGCAAATGCTGGACTGGAAAAATACCCGAAAAGGAAAAACAGCCCTTTTGGTGAAAGGCGCTCGCCGCATCGGGAAATCGACAATCGTTGAAGAATTCGCCCAAAAGGAATACAAGTCCTACATCCTCATCGACTTCAGCAAAGCCGGCAAGGATATCCGGGACCTGTTTAGCGACATGAGCGATATCAACTTCTTTTTCCTGATGCTGAAAACCCGTTTTGACAAAAAACTTTACGAGCGCGAATCCGTCATCATTCTTGACGAAGTCCAGCTTTGTCCTCAAGCACGCCAAGCCATCAAGCATCTTGTCAAAGACGGGCGTTACGACTATATCGAAACCGGCTCGCTGCTTTCCATCAAGAAAAACATAAAGGGTATCGTCATCCCCAGCGAAGAAACCCGGATAGAAATGCACCCCATGGATTTTGAAGAGTTCCGGTGGGCGCTAAACGATGAAGTTTCCCTGCCGCTCATGCAGGAATTGTTCAAAAAGAAAAGGCCAGCGGGGAACGCCGTACACCGCAAGCTGATGCGCAACTTTAGGCTATACATGCTCATTGGCGGAATGCCGCAAGCCCTAAACGCCTACATCGAAAGCAACGACTTCACCACCGTGGATGCCGTCAAGCGGGAGATTATCGAACTGTACGAAGACGACTTTAGGCGAATCGACCCGACAGGAAAAGCTTCCCTTCTGTTCAACAATATCCCCGCCATGCTAAGCGCCAATGTTTCCAGATACCAGATTTCATCGGTATTAGGCAACAACCATCTTGCCTCTATCGAAGAAACCCTCATGGACATGAAGGATTCCATGACAGTCTCCATGGCCTACCACGCAAACGACCCTAACGTCGGCTTTTCGCTTCATAAGGCAATTTCCAAGTTCAAGCTGTTCCTCGAAGACACGGGACTATTCGTTACGCTTGCCTTCAAGGACAAAGCATTTACAGAAAACATCATTTATCAAAAGCTCCTGAGCGACAGTCTCAACGCCAATCTTGGATACGTTTACGAAAACGCCATTGCCCAGACATTGCGCTCAAAGGGAGCGGAACTCTTTTATTACACTTTTCCCAAGCCTAACAGCACCAAGAGATACGAAATCGACTTTCTTCTTTCCCGCGGGAACAAGATTTGCCCCATCGAAGTCAAGTCATCCGGCTACAATGTCCACGCCTCTTTGGATGCATTCCGACAAAAGTTTTCCGACCGCATCAAAACGTGCTATCTGCTGCACACCAAGGATACGCAAGCGGACGGAGTCATCCAGATGCTCCCCGTATATTTCGCGCAGTTTTTATAACATGGGAATAAGGGAACAAAAGTTTGGCAACGGGCTTCTCGAACGTTATATCCGGTGCGCGGCGCTGTCATTCCTCGGCTTGACCGCCGCGGCGGACGCAGACCGGGGAATCCCTATTTCTACAGGAGATTGCCGGGTCAAGCCCGATAATGACAGGTTCGCAGAGATTGCCGGGTCAAGCCCGGCAATGACAGGCTAGCGAGCATGTCGAGCTAAGCCCGGTATTCAGAGCTTAGTTGAGAGAACTTAGAGCTTAGAGCAGGTAGGGATGAGGGAACAGGGATTAGTCCGCGGATGTTTAAGCTTCAGGGACAAGCTAAGCGGAACACGGGACGAGGGTATTCGAAACGAACTGTTTCTGTTCGCTGTCATTCCCAGGCTTGACCGCCGCGGCGGACGCCGACACGGGAATCCCTTTTGCAACGACAGGCCGGATAACGGCAGGGAAAGAAACGAAAATTCCGGATAGACGGCTTAAAAATGGTATTTTTGGAACCGTATGAGCGAATGGAAAGAATACAAACTTGGCGAACTTCTTACGATCAAATACGGTAAGAATCAAAAAGAGGTTGAAGACGCAAGTGGCCCTTTTCCAATATATGGAACAGGTGGATTAATAGGGCATGCGACGCTTCCCCTATACGACAAGCCGTCCATTCTCATCGGTCGAAAAGGGACGATAGATAAAGTTCGCTACGTAGAGCATCCTTTTTGGACAGTTGATACATTATTTTATTCAGAGATAAATGAAAATTTGGTTATTCCGAAATTTCTTTATTATAGTATGTGCACAATAAATTTCATGAACTATAATGAAGGGACAACAATTCCTAGTTTAAGAACGGAAACACTAAATCGATTAACGTTAAAAGTTCCCCCTCTCGCGGAACAGCGTCGCATCGCGGAAATTAAAAAGAGAGCGTTCCATCCAGAAAAAAATCCTGGGTTGATTGTAGAACACTATAGTCTTCCGGCCCTTGATGAAAAAAAATATCCAGTCTTTGAAGTTACCGATGGAATCAAAAGTGGAAAGTTCATCGTTTCAAAGGAATCAGTTTTAATTTCCAAACTGAATCCTGATATCAAAAGAATTTGGCGCCCTTACTGCATCTCGGAGCATCCAATTTGCTCAACAGAATTTGTTGTATTTGAAGCAAAAGAAAAATTCAATCGCGACTATTTATACAGCATCATCGATAGCGATCAATTCTACGATTTCATGTGCAGCCTTGTAACCGGAAGTACAAACAGTCATCAGCGCGTTTCGCCAGATGCTCTATTAACA
>CAVKXR010000184.1:0-5020 GCA_963660275.1 Oscillospiraceae bacterium | reverse complement strand
TCCACATCGCGCGGATGACTTCTTCACTCGAAAAGGCGTAGCCGATTCGAAGTCCGGCAAGCCCGTAAACCTTGCTGAACGTGCGGTTGAGCATCAGGTTCGGGAATTTCGAAAGTTGCGGTACGAGCTGCGGATAGTCCGCTGCCGTGGCAAATTCCGAATACGCTTCGTCGATAAAAACCAGCACATCCGACGGGACCTTTTCGAGAAATTCGATCACTTCGCGCTCCGTGTAGTAGGCACCCGTGGGATTGTTCGGGTTGCAGAGAAAGACGGCGCGGGTTTTCGGCGTGAGAGCCTGCAGGTAGGATTCGAGCGGAACCTTTTCCTCGGATTCCGAGACGGAGACAAACTTGGCCCCGTAGAGAAGAGCCGTTGCGCGATAGACAGAAAATGTCGCGCGGATGCCGACGACTTCGTCGTCCGGGCGGAAGAACGCCTTGCCGACCATGTCGATGATTTCGTCCGAGCCGTTGCCGAGAACGATCTGCGATTTTTTTACGCCGAACTTTTGGGCGAGAGCCGCGAGCAAGTGCGGAGCGTTTCCGCGCGGATAGAGATGGAGCGTCGGGGCGATTTTTTCATACGCTTCGCAGGCTTTGGGCGAAGGTCCGAGCGGGTTCTCGTTCGACGCGAGCTTTACCGCGCCCGAAAGGCCGTATTCTTCACAGATTTCCTCGATTGATTTTCCGGGAACGTAGTCGGAAAGTTCTTCGAGTTCTGGGCGAGTTTCTATCATAAAACCTCTTCTAGGCTTTCAAGAATTTCGCCCTAAATGTAGAATTATTTTGCGGGGGAATGTTTTCCGCGCATCACGTATTTCCGCAGGATTTTCCCCGATGCGCCATACTCGATGACGACAGAGCGTGTTGCGGAGAAATTTTCCGGCAAGGATTTTCCCGTAAAGAAAAGCCGACCCTGCATATCGAACATCCGATATTTTGCGACATTTTCTGTCAAAGAATTTCGCCCGGAGAAAATCGCCGTCGTTGAATCTTCGCCCGGATTCTTGACGCGGAGCGTGCGGATTACCGTTGCGTTTGAATCCGCACCGACAGTCGAAACTTTGTACATAAACGTTCCCGCTTCGAGAGGCGTTCCCGAAACGGAAACCCTACTGTCTAACGAATCGATGCGCACGAGAATTCCCCGGGGAAGTCCCTCCACCGAAACCGTCGGAGCGTTCGCCCAGACATAGCTGAACGGGACGATGGAATCGCCGAGGAAAATTTCCTGGTTCGAAGGACCCGCACCGTTTTTTGTGAGCGTCGCCACGGTCTTGATTTTTTCGCCGAAGACATTGAACGTGCTGTGCGCGGAAACGCCCTGAAGCCCGTTCGCATCGGTCGCAACAGCTATCGCGCTGTAAATTCCCGCCGAAAGTTCCGAAACCTCTGCCGTGTAAGGTTCCGCGGTTTTTGAAGCGACGAGTTCCGTGCCGATGTAGAAATCGACGCGTTGGATTTTCGCTCCGCTTGCGCTTTTGACAGAAGCCGACAGCGTGACAGAATTTGTCAGCGGAGAAGCTTCGAGCTGGACGCTTGCCGCCGAAGGAGAGATTCCGAAAGGCTGGTTGTATTCGGGCATCTTCCCCCATTTTCCGCCGACACCCGCGAGCTTCGGAAGCTCGGTCGGGAGCGTTCCGACGTTTCGCTTTTCATACGAGTATGACGGGGAAAAGACATTTGCCGTGGGAGCCGTCGAAGTGCAGTTGCCGTTTACATAATAGCAGCCCTTGCTGTTTTTCACCGTGTTTCCGGTAAAGTTCAGATAGCCGTAATTTCCGACATCGACGATGTGAAAGTTCATCTGCTCCAGGTAGCTGTTTTCGTAGAGCATCTGCGTGAAGCTCGTCGAGTTGTCACCGCTCACCGCGGCTCCCGTCCAGTAGTTGTAGGACGTGTAGTTGTTGTAAAGGTGCACGCGCGAATTTCCGCCGACCTTCGGGACGCGACCGTAAGTACCGTGCCAATAGACATTCGCATAGGTAAGTTCCGCATTCTGCACAAGCGCCATGTAAGGATCGTAGCCCCAGCAGTTGTATTCGCTAGAACCGTCATAATCCAGATAGCTGACCGTCGCCCCGGAGACGTCCCCGATGTCAAAGCCGTCACTTATCCACTTGTAGGAGATATGGTCCGCCCAGAAATTTTTTACGCAGTTATCCGACGCGCCGTCAACGCTCAGACCGTCGCCAGCCTCGACCAGGTGCGGGTTCACGTCGTACAAGGCGAGGTTCCGGTAGATGTTGTTGTGGCCGTTTTCGTAGGAACGCGGATTGATGGCCGCTCCGCGGAGGTTCGCCCCGCGTCCCATCCCGATAAGGCTCTTGTCCGCGCTGGTCGTGATCCAGTTGTTCCAGGACATCAGGTTTTCGGATTCGCTTACCGGCGTCACGTTTTCCGAAAGCCCGCTGCAGGAATTTGCCGTAAACGATATGCGATAAAAAGTGTTTCCCGAATTTTTGTCGTTCGCTCCGCAAGAGCCTTTGCACCACGTCCAGCCGCGAGCCTGTGCGTCGGTCACCGCATTTTTAAAAATCCGAAAATCGTAGGTTCCCTCGGGGATTAAAATCGTCTTCGCTCCCTTGGACTGGAGCGCCTTGCGCACGCTTGCGGAATCCGTCGCCACAACGACTTCGCCGTCTGAACCGCCCGTCGTATTTTCGCCAAAGCCTTCCGCCCGGACATAGAACGTGTAAAGCAAAACCGCAACCGAATCCGTTTCGCTTCCCGTCCAGATCCACTTCGCTTCCGTATTTTCCGCAAAGCCTTTCAGATCGCCGCCGGAAGGCATTTTCGAGCTGGAATAGTTTAAAATCGTTGCGCTACCCCATGCCGAAAGGTCCCGCCCCTTTTCTTTCCACGCGGGATTCCCAACCGCCGGCTTGGAAACCCAGCCACTGCCCGAGTAGTAAGACTTTTCAAGTTCGTCGATTTGCACGAGAACGCCCGGTGCACCGGAACCGTTCACGGCGACGACACTCACCGCGTTTTCTCCCGGCAAAAACGTATAGGGGACAAACCCCACGCGACCCGCCTGGTCATCTTCCTTCAGAAGTTCCCCGTTGACATAAAGGCGATAGCCGCCGTCTGCGACAATCCAGATGCCCGGACCTTCTCCCGGATTGTATGTCTGAGCGATCAGTTTCGATCCGACCATATCACCTCCGCCGTAATTTGCCGAAGCGGGAAGCGTCACCACTTCCGTTGGAAAAAGCGTAGCCTGTGAAATGCCGACAAAAATTCCAATCCAGACGAGAATTCGCATCTTTTCTCCTTTTTTACGCTCCTAAACTAAATCCGGAAAGATATTCCGTGCGACTTTTCCAAAAAAGGTGTTGTCCCGGGACAACCGAAAAAGTTTTCAAATGAAAAAGCCCCGACTTGCGCCGGAGCCTTTTCAAAATGTCGGACCAATTACTTGGTAGCGACTGCAATCTCGGTCATGCCGGTCATGCGAGCACGGAGCCACGCTCCGATAATCTCGGTCGGATGCTGACGAATGGCCTTGTTCACTTCGATGAGCTTGACGTTATCGACGCCGTTGCCCTTGCCTGCGCCATAGACTTCGCCCAGATCTTCCTTCTTGATTTGCTTCATGAAGTCCTGGAGAAGCGGAATGCAGCGGTTCGCGAAGAGGTAGCAGCCGTATTCAGCGGTATCGCTGATGACGCGGTTCATTTCGTAGAGCTTCTTGCGGGCGATGAGATTCGCAATCAGCGGAATCTCGTGCAAGGTCTCGTAGTAGGCGCTCATCGGCTTCATGCCCGAAGCGGTCATCGTTTCGAACGCCAGTTCGGAACCTGCCTTGAGCATCGCGACCATAAGGACGCCGCGGTCAAAGTATTCCTGCTCCGTAATCTTGTCTTCGGACGCGGAAGTCTGTTCGAACGCAGTCTTGCCGGTCTCTTCACGCCACGTGAGAAGGTCCTTGTCGCCCGCTTCCCAATCCTTCATCATCGTCGCGGAGAATTCACCCGAGATGATATCGTCCTGGTGCTTGCGGTAAAGGTCGGTCATGATTTTCTTCAGTTCCACGGATAGTTCGTAAGCGCGAATCTTCGCCGGGTTCGAAAGACGGTCCATCATGTTCGTGATGCCGCCGTGCTTCAAGGCTTCGGAAATCGTCTCCCAGCCGTACTGGAGAAGCTTTGCCGCATAGTGCGGTTCGATGCCTTCCTTGACCATGTGATCAAAGCCGAGAAGCGTTCCCGTCTGGAGCATTCCGCAGAGAATCGTCTGCTCGCCCATCAGGTCGGACTTGACTTCGGCGATAAAGGAGCTTTCGAGGACGCCCGCGCGGTCCGCGTGAAGACCCGCCGCATAAGCCTTCGCATAATCCCAGCCCTTTCCTTCCGGATCGTGATCCGCTTGGACAGCGATGAGGCAAGGCATTCCGAAACCGCGAACATATTCGGCGCGAACTTCGGAACCCGGACCCTTCGGAGCGCACATGATGACCGTGATGTCGTCGCGGATCTGCTGGCCTTCTTCAATCATGTTGAAGCCATGGCTGTAGGAAAGGACTGCGCCTTTCTTCATGAGCGGCATGATCTGCGGAATCACGTTGTGATGCTGCTTGTCCGGTGTGAGGTTGCAGACGAGGTCCGCTGTCGGGATGAGTTCTTGGTAAGTGCCGACCTTGAAGCCGTTTTCCGTCGCGTTCTTATAGGAAGCGCGCTTTTCCTGGATGGCGGATTCGCGAAGAGCGTAGGAAACGTCTAATCCGCTGTCGCGCAGGTCAAGTCCCTGGTGAAGTCCCTGGGCGCCGCAACCGATAATCACGATTTTCTTGCCCTGGAGCGCTTCGGTTCCGCGGGAGAATTCGGAAGCTTCCATGAAACGGCAATGACCCAGTTCTTCGATCTTCTTGCGAAGAGGGAGCGTATTGAAGTAGTTCATCTTTTACCTCGAATGTAAAAATTGCTTCGGGCGATAATGTAGAAAATTTTTCGGACAACGAATGGGGTTATGAGGAACCGCGGACGTCTAAGCTCTCGGGAAGCGGTATGAGGGAC
>CAVKXR010000183.1:0-5037 GCA_963660275.1 Oscillospiraceae bacterium | reverse complement strand
ATATGGAGCTAAGGAGATTCGAACTCCTGACCCCAACGCTGCCAGCGTTGTGCTCTACCAAACTGAGCTATAACCCCGTTAGAGTGATTCAAATTGAGAAAAAAAAGTTCTCTCTGTCAAGGGGCGACTTCAAAATTTTTGAAAATCGCCCGGAATCACTCAGGAAAAATCAGGCGAAGGTTTCGATCTTCACCGATTCGATAATCACGTCGTCGTAGGGACGGTCGTTTGCGTCGGTGCGGACTTTTGCTATCTCGTCAAGAACGTCAAAACCGTCGAAGAGCTGGCCGAACACGGAGTAGCCTTCTGCCGGTCCGCCGTTTTCCGGGTGGTCGAGAAAGTGCGTTCCCTCTGCCGGGTGGACGATGAAGAACTGGCTGCCGATGGAGTGCGGCATCATCGTCTTCGCCCAGCTGAGCGCGCCGCGGAGATGCGAAAGCTTTGCGTCGTATTTGTCGCCGATGGTCGTTCCGGGACCTTTCGCCGCGTGTCCGCCCGTTCCGTTCTTGCGGGTGAAGTCTCCGCCTTGGATCATGAAGCCCTTGATAATCCGGTGGAAAGGCGCTCCGTCATACTTGCCCTGTTTCGCGAGTTCGATGAAGTTCGTCGCGCATTCTCCGACGATTTCGGGGAAGAGGCGTGCACGCATTTCGCCGTGGTTCGTCTTGATGATGGCGATGGTTTCGCCGCTTTTCGGCATATCGAGCTGATTGAACATAACTTGAAAATCTCCGGTTGTTTTTGTTCAGGGATAAAAACTACATTTTCTTTCTGGAAAAAACTCGAAAAAGGAGCTCGCTGTGAAGGATAATTGCAAACGGATCCGGCTTTTGCTAGACGCCCGGGCGATGGAAACGGCTCTCGACAGGATGGCTTCGACCGTTGCGGAGATGCTTCCCTCGGCGGAAAACGTCCTCGTTCTCGGAATGGCCAGTCGGGGAATCCCGCTTTCGAAAAAGCTTGCCCACCGCCTTTCGGAGCGTTACTCCCGGGAAATTCCGTGTGGAAGCCTCGACGCGACTTTTTACCGGGACGATTTCCATTACAGGCGGCCTCTCGCCGTCACCGAAATGCGCATCACGGAAATGCCCGTCTCCGTCGAAGGGAAAACCGTGATTCTTGTCGATGACGTGCTTTATACGGGGCGTTCGGTCCGGGCGGCAATTCAAGCGATTCTCGACATGGGGCGTCCAGCGGCGATTCGCTTTTGCGCGCTGGTCGATCGAGGGCACAGGGAACTTCCGATTGCCGCAGATGCGGTGGGGCTTTCGGTCAAGACGCTCGGAAACGAGGAAGTGCGCGTTTTAATCGAACCGGGAGATCCGGAAACGGCAGTCTATCTTGTACAAGTGGAGAATGTATGAATTCCTCTCTTTCCATTCGGCATCTTCTGGGGCTTGAAGGCGTAAGCGAAAGCGATATCCGGACGATTCTGGATACGGCGGTCGAGTTCCGCGAACTTTTGGAGCGTCCCGTAAAAAAGGTTCCATCCCTTCGCGGACTTACGATTGTGAACCTGTTTTTCGAAAACAGTACGCGGACCCGCACAAGCTTTGAACTCGCGGAAAAGCGCCTTTCGGCGGACATCGTGAACTTTTCGAGTTCGAGTTCGAGCGTCCAGAAGGGCGAAACGCTGCTCGATACGCTCAAGAATATCGAATCGATGAAAATCGACGTGGTCGTGGTGCGACACAAGGGGACCGGCGTTCCCAAGTTCCTCGCGGACCATACGAATGCGATAGTCGTGAACGCGGGAGACGGTGCGCACGAACATCCGACGCAGGCCCTGCTCGACATGTTCACCATCGAACAGAAGCTGGGAACGCTCAAGGGAAAACGCATCGCGATAGTGGGGGACATCCGCCACAGCCGTGTGGCACGCTCGGATTCCTGGGGGATGACGACGTTCGGAGCGAAAGTTACGCTCTGCGGACCGAGTACGCTGCTTCCGCGTTACCGCCAAGACTTTCCGGACGTCTCCTGGGAAACCGATGTGAAAAAGGCTGTCGAAGACGCCGATGCGATTATCGCGCTCCGTCTGCAGAAAGAGCGCATGGAGGATTCGCTTCTGCCAAGTCTCCGCGAATACCGGAACTATTTTGGCGTGACGGAAGAGGTTCTCGACCGGGCTTCCGATTCGGCGCTGATCATGCATCCCGGGCCTATCAACCGCGGCGTGGAACTTGATTCGGATGTCGCGGACGGAAAACATTCCGTCATCCTTTCGCAGGTGACGAACGGTGTCGCCGTGCGGATGTCCGCCCTGTATCTTCTTTCCGGAGGTCGTGCAAATGGATAATGTTGTCTTGAAAAATGTCTGTCCCTTTGTCCACGGCAAGCTCTCGCCGGCGCAGACCGTTTCGATTGTGGATGGCGTTTGGCGGGAATCCGCTCCGGAGGGAACCCGGGTTGTCGATGGAAACGGAGCCTTGCTTCTTCCCGGGCTTTTTGCGCTGGGAATCGATTTCCAGGAACCTTCTCGCGATGATATTTACACTTACCGGGCGGGCTTTTTGGCGATGCGTCGCGGCGGATTTTCCGGCGGACTCTATGAAAGTTCCGCAAATCCGGTCGATGGCATTTGGCGTCTTGTAGCGGAAAAGTCCGCGTTTGAAAAGAGCGGTCTCGATATCCGGATTTTGGGGGCGATAAGCCAGGGCTACGAAGCGAAGGCTCTTGCCGAAATGCGCGAACTCTCTGACGGCGGCGTCGCGGGATTTGGCGACGGGAACCGCTCCTTCGGAACGATGCGATTCTTGCGTCTTGCGCTCGAATACGGCAAAATGACCGGGAAAAGGTTTTTCTTTCTCCCTTACGATTATTCCCTTGCCCATGGTGGCTTTGTCCACGAGGGAAACTTCTCCGACATGATAGGGATGAAAGGCGTCCCCGAGCAGGCGGAAACGATTCCGCTTTTTGCCCTTCTCGAAATGGCCCGCTGGCTCGGCGTTCCGCTTCACATCAAGCAGGTGACGTCTAGGGCCGCGCTGGACTTGATTCGTCGTTACCGCGAAATGCGTCTCGATGTGACATGCGACGTTGATGTTCACCACTTGCTTTTCTCTGACGAGGACCTGAAGAGCCTCGATACGAACCTCAACCTGCACCCGCCTCTCCGCTCCGCAGAAGACCGAAAGGCCCTTTGGGAAGCTCTTGCCGATGGGACGGTCAACGCGGTGAGTTTCAACCATTTCCCCGTGCACCGCGAAGACAAGGAAGTGAATTTCGAAGCGGCTGTTCCGGGGGCCGTGTCGCTTGAAATTGCGCTCCCGATGCTTTGGAACAAGCTTTCCGAACGTCTCGGAGTTTCTCGGGCAATGGAGCTTCTTTCGGAAAATCCGTCAAGGATTGCGGGAACAGAACCGGCGACATTGAATCCCGGCGAAAAAGTTTCCGCGGTTCTTTTCGATCCGGCTGGGAAGACGCTTGTCGAATCCGGGACTTTTGCCGGCGTCGTCGAAAACTCCCCGTTCCTAGGACGGGAACTTTCGGGACAGATTCTGGGTTCTTACATCGCGGGAATCTGGAGGTAGCTTGTTCCCGTTTACGGTTTCGATGGAGATGCTCTTCCTCGCGCTTTTAATCGCCACGCTTTTTCTCGTGCTGGTCGTCCTCATCGAGATCAGCCGGAACAACCGGCGGCGTGAAGTCGGAACGATGTTCGCTTCGGACAAGTTCGACGAAAAGGTTGCGCAGTTCCATCTGTCGGAAATCGAAAGGTCGATGCTTGAACGCCTGGTCCGGCAATCTTCGTTTTCCAACAAGGATTCGGTGCTTAACTCGCCGCTTCTTTTTGAAGAAGCCGTAAACGATGTGTACAAATTAAATCACGGAGTGGAAAACATTTCGCCCGTTGATTGTGACACGATCGGGAATCTCCGAAAAAAGCTGGGACATCTCGACAATGCTTTAAAGTTCTCGTATATTTCCACGCGGCAATTTATCCCGGGGATGGATGTAACGCTTGTTCCGTCCGAACGCAAGGCCGAAACGCATGCGCTCCACCGAAAAATCCTTTCGCTGAATGAACGCTGCTGGTGCGTTCCCATGGAAAACGCGAAGCTTTTACGCGAATATTTGGGGCGGAAAATCGGGGTTCGCTTTAACATTCCGGGCGAGGCTGTCTATTCCGCAAAGGTTCGTGTCCTGGGAATCGACGATTCGGGAAATCTGGTTTTGAAACATTCGACGAAAATCCACAAGGAACAGCTTCGCCGCTGGATTCGTCTAGCGGTGCGCTTTCCCGTGCATCTGGAAACCGGTGAAAAAAAAATGGACGGCTTTCTAGTCGATCTTTCTGCCGGCGGTATTCTTCTTGCGCTTCCCGAAGCCTTGGACGAAAACGCGCTTGTCCGCATCCGGTTCCTTTTGCCGGGATTTGGCGAAGAATCGCTGGAAGTCCGTATCTTGCGCGTGTTGCACAAAGGGGAAAGGGATGAAAAAACGGGCGGAATCGATCACAGTGCGTCGTTTATCGGAGATTTCGGGGAAACCCAGGAGCATGTTTTGCAATACATCTTTCAGGAAAGGCGGAAGTCAAAGCTTAGTGGGTAGAACTTAGAACCGCGGACGTCTAAGCTCTCGGGAAGCGGTACGAGGAACACGGGAAGCGGGACTTCTAAGCGAACTGTTTCTGTGCAATGTCATTTCCCGGTTCGCTATAACGTCATTCCCTTGCTTTCCTTTTCTATGTCATTCTCGTGCCCCGACACGGGAATCTCCTTTCAGAGATTATCGGGTCAGGCCCGGACAATGACAGCTTGGAGAGATTGTCGGGTCTATGCCCAGCAATGACAGGTTAGCGAGCTTGCCGAGCTAAGCCCGATAATGACATTTAAGCGACTTATTGGTAGCGCTCCCTCAGATGACCGCTTGAAAGAAAAGTCCACTCAAACGTCCCTCGTCCCTCTTACCGTGTCCCATGTCCCCTTCTAACAACTGAATCCTGATTTCTGTCAACTATCAACTAAGCTCTCAGTTCTAAGCTCCGACAACCTCGCAACCCATGGATCCAACCGGGATTTTCCACCCCAAAGC
>CAVKXR010000182.1:0-5061 GCA_963660275.1 Oscillospiraceae bacterium | reverse complement strand
GCGCTGCTCCGGGCACGGACCAGTGGGGGCCGCAGAGCTTCTCGATTTTCTGCCCTCCGTACGGTTACCAGTATGCGAATACGCAGGAAGACTTTTTAGGACAGAACACCTATGGTCTTTGTAATGCATGGAACCAGAATGGCGGCGCCCGCGGACTTTCCGTGGATGCGGCGGTAAACATTGCGAATGCGCACGGAACGCTTGGCATGCAGCATCTCCGCAACTACAACTTCACGATGATGGGCTACGCGAACTTCAAGTACTACAAGCAGAACAACACCGACGAAACCAACCAGGAAATCTTTGAGTTCGCGGGTGACGACGATATGTGGATTTTTGTCGATGGCGTGCTTGTCGTCGATCTGGGCGGAACACACTTGGCGACTCCGGGCGTGGTGAATATCCGCCAGCTCGCGATGAACAACCACGGTTGCCACGATGGAGAACCTCTTGCCGCGGTGCAGCAGGGCAAGGCCGCTTGCGGGGCGGACGGCCAGTGGACCGACGGATCCTGGCATCACTTGCACTTCTTCTATGCGGATAGACAGACTGACGGTTCGAACCTTTACATCCGCGCGAACCTTGCGGAAGTTGCCGCTTCCGCTTATGGGCAGCCGCGCATCCTCGAAGCGGAACTCGTGACGAACGACGAAGGCCGCTTGAATACCTATATCTACCTGAACACGTCCCTGCACGAAAATTCGATTGCCGCAATCGCCGCTTCTAACGGAGGTTCTTTCCCGATTCTCTCCAAGCGGAGGAATGCTTTGGGAACGCTCGATACGCTTGCTTACAAGATTGAAGGTTTTAAGTATGTGACCAGAACGTCAAAAGGCTATGAATATGAAATTGTCGGATCGCTTTGCGTTGATGCAGGCTGCTCGGTTACCAAGAACCCGGCAAAGGGCGATTCGCTAGCCTTTAACTTCCCGCCAAGCGAAGTCGATGGTTCTTCGGCGATGAACCGTTTCTATTCTACGAATAATTTCCAGATTTTCTCGGCTACGCTCAAACCGGTCGATACGTATAGCTGGGGTCCTGTGACCTCGATTTCGATGGGAACTTCAACCGTGGTTGTTCCGGCGGACAATACCATTGAACGGCCTCCGTTCGATATCGGACAGCTTGACGGCGGGGAACTCTCGAACGATGCGACGGGCGAAATCATCATCTCTCCGCTTCCCGACAGCTATGCCGAATCGGAAAATCCGAGCCAGTGGATTGCGGATTCGCTCAAGTATTATACAGAGGCTCCGGGTAGCGGCACTTCGCCCGCTTCACAGTTGGTCGTCAATTCCAAGACGAAGAAAAACGGAGCGACGGATCCTGCTTCCGATGCGCGCTGCGCGACCTCGAACGGTGTTGAAAACTGCGTGAGCTTCTCGTTTGTGACGGACCAGGCCTTTACGGCGACGATTCGTGTCTTTGATCATCTGGGGCATTTTGTCAGCCAATACACGCAGGGACTTTCCGCAGAACAGTTCAATAAGATCACAAATTCGAATACGACTGAGGAAGGTATTTGTTCGGATAAGGTGGGAACTGGTCGGATTGCCGCGAGCGTCAAAACCTATCCGGTTTCCAAGGACGGTCGAAAGCTCGGCACGGGCGCCTACATCTACCAGATTTCTCTGGTGGAATTCCCGCAACCGCATTGCGTCAATATCGGCGGTGAACAGTCTTATATGCCCGGCGAATACCGCAGAACGGAATACAAGCAGACTCGCGGTTTCCGTCGAATCACGGAATAACAGCTAGATTGGCAAAGCTTTGAATCCCGGATTTCTTCCGGGATTTTCTACATTTATCACACCAAGTAGAGGTATTTATGTCCGAAGAACTGATTCTCAAATTCAACGATCCCACGCCGCTCCGCTATGGCGAAAATTCCCACCAGAGCGCGGTCTTTTACAAGGAACCGGGCTTTGACGAGGCGAGCCTTGCGACGGCGAAACAGCTTCACGGCAAGGAGCTTTCGTATAACAATATCGTGGATGCGGATGCCGCTTTGGAAATCATCCGCGAGTTTTCGGACGTTCCGGCGATTGTCATCATCAAGCACATGAACCCTTGCGGCATGGCGACCGGAGAAACGCTTGACGAAGCTTTTGCCGCCGCTTGGGCCGGCGATCCGGTGTCGGCTTTCGGTTCGGTTATCGCTTCGAGCAAGCGGGTCGATTTGAAGACCGCACAGCTTTTGAAGGGACGCTTTGTCGAAATTCTGCTCGCCCCTTCCTTTGACGACGACGCTTTGGAATTTTTGAAGAACAAGAGCAAGGACATCCGGCTTCTCGAAGTCGGGAAGATTGAAAAGCCAAAGGCGCGCAAAGTCTATAAGCACATTATCGGCGGAATGCTCGTGCAGGATCGCGACGTGGATCTGTTCGAAAAATTCGAAACGGTGACGCAGGCGAAGTTCCCGGACAATAAGCTCGCTTTGGCGAAGTTCACGTGGATTATCACCAAATACACGAAGTCGAACGCCATCGTGATGGGCTATGAATACAAGCCGGGACAGTTCCAGGTCATCGGTCTTGGACCGGGACAGCCGAACCGCATCGATTCGAATAAGCGCCTTTGCCAGCCGCGTGTCCGCGACAACGTGAAGATGATGGTCGAGGATCCGACGAACGAATATATGAAGCTCGCCGAGGGCGAGACGCTCGAAGAAAAGATCCGCCAGGTCTTTGGCGAGGTCGTCATGGGTTCCGACGCGTTCTTCCCCTTCCCGGACAACGTGGAAGCGGCTCACGAAGCGGGAGTTCGCTATATCGTCCAGCCGGGTGGATCCAAGAAGGACGATCTTTCCATCGAAGCCGCCGACAAGTTCGGCATTGCGATGGTCTTCACCGGCATGCGCCATTTCCGCCACTAAGGTTCCGATGGCTTCCAAGAATGTTCAGGATTTAAATTCCCGGGAAGTGTACCTCACCGTACTCAACTTCCTGAAGATGGCTTTTCGTAAAGGTTCCCAGAAAATCAACGCGAAGGACTGGAATTCGTTTAAAGACCGCCTCAGCGCGACATCTCTTTCCCCGGAGACGGCGAATGCGGTCAGCCTTTGGACGATGGAAAATCTCTTTTGCCACAAGCCTTCCCGGGTGCAGCCCCGCGCGCTCCAGGAATTCGAGGAACGAATCTTTTCGGGAACTGTCCATAGCGAGTTCGTGGAAGCGGTCCTGTTCGGCATGGTGAGCGAAATCCAGGGAGAAAACATCCTGGACGAATTCTTGGAAACCTCGTCCCAGGCGATAGCTCCGGAAAGAATGCTCAACTCCCTTTCGCGAATGTGGGCGCGGAATATCCGGGGCTACCAGTCGGTGAAGGTCAGCTGATGCGGGTGCGCGTTATCGGGGCCGGTCTTGCCGGCTGTGAAGCCGCGTTGCAGCTCGCGTCCCGCGGCTTTGACGTGGAACTTTATGAAATGCGGCCTGTTCGGATGACTCCGGCTCATCGGGACGGGAAACTCGCCCAGCTAGTCTGTTCGAACAGTTTCAAAGGGATGGAGCCGACTTCGGCACATGGACTTTTGAAGCGCGAACTTCGGATGCTCGGAAGCTTTCTGCTCTCTGCGGCGGACGAGGCGCGTGTTCCGGCGGGGGAATCCCTGACCGTCAATCGCGAGGTCTTTAGCGAAGCGGTGGAAAAGGTTATCGCTTCGGCGGAGCGGATTCATCTGCATCGGGAAGAGGTCTTGACAATTGCGGGTGACTTGCCGACGATTGTCGCAGCGGGGCCTCTCGCAAGCGATGCCTTGGCAAATGACATCTTTTCGCACTTGGGCGGAGCGCGTCTTCACTTTTTCGATGCGATTGCGCCTGTCGTGGAAACGGATTCCATCGACATGGATCACGCCTTTTACCGGAACCGCTGGGAAAAGGGAGAAACGGCGGACTTTATCAACTGCCCGTTGGACAAGGAAACCTACGACGAATTTGTACGCAGGCTCCGCGAAGCGGAATCCGTAGAACCGCGTCCTTTTGAAAAGAAGGAACTTTTTGAAGGCTGCCTTCCGGTCGAGGAGATGGCGCGCCGCGGCGAAAACACGCTCCGGTTCGGACCGATGAGACCTGTGGGCCTAGGCCTTGGGAACAACGGCAAGAAATGGTATGCGGTGATCCAGCTCCGGGCGGAAAATCGGGAAAAGACGCTCTTCAATATGGTCGGCTTCCAGACACGCCTGCGTTATGGTACGCAGAAGGAAATCTTTACGCTTGTTCCTGCGCTGAAAAACGCCCGCTTTGCGCGGCTCGGGGCGATGCATCGCAATACCTTTATCGAAAGTCCGAAACTTCTCGACGAGACGCTCCGCCTAAAGCCCGAAGTGGAATCCGCTGCGAAACTTCCGCCGACATGGTTCGCCGGGCAGATTACGGGAGCCGAGGGCTATACGGAAGCGATTGCGACAGGCTGGTATGCTGCCTGGAACCTTTCGAATACGCTCTTGCACGGGCGTCCGAACGAACTTCCGCCGGAAAGCTGCATCCGTTCGCTGTTGCGCCAGCTGGTGACGCCGAACGAGGATTTCCAGCCGATGAATTTTAATTTTGGACTTTTGCCACACAAGGAAGATTACAAGAAAAAGGACAAGAAGCGTCTCTTGGCGGAACAGGAAGAAAAAGCTGTCCGCGAGTGGATCGCAGACAGCGGGAAAGGTTTTGCGTAGTTTAGTCGCAGACTTTTTGAAGCCGGACGATTTCTTCGCGTGCCCAATCTTCAAAAGTGTCGTCTGCAATGTGCGCCTTGGCGTCGCGCATGAGCTTCAGATAGAAGTGGACGTTATGGATGCTGGCTAGCGTCATCGCGAGAATTTCACCCGAATGGAAGAGATGGCGCAGATAGGCGCGGCTGAAGTTTCGGCAGGTGTAGCAGTCGCAGTGCGGATCGGGAGCGATGTCGAGCGATTTCGCATAGCGGCCCGCCTTGTAATGCAGAACGCCTTCGCTTGTAAAGAGCATTCCGTTTCGAGCGTTCCGGGTGGGCATTACGCAGTCGCACATGTCGATTCCGCGGAAAATCAGTTCAAGCAGGTTCCACGGAGTCCCGACGCCCATGACGTAG
>CAVKXR010000181.1:0-5068 GCA_963660275.1 Oscillospiraceae bacterium | reverse complement strand
TTAGAGCTGAGATTTTAGAACTTAGCTAATAGTTGAGAGAAATCTGTTCGCTTCAAATTCCCGCTTTCCGTATCCCTCGTACCGTGTCCCGCTTAGCTCATCCCAAAAGTTTAAACGTTCGCAGGTTTTAAGCTCTAAACCAATCCTCATTATTTTTACATTTCACAGAAAGCGGAGAACAAGATGAAAAATTTTTGGAAAGCCTTGATCCTTTTGGGAAGCTTTGCCTTGGCGGAAGACATGACCGCTACGACGGCGAACGGCTCGGTCGTGATTTTGCACGATAACGGTCGCTGGGAATACTACCGGAACAATTCCAAAGTCCGCGACATCCGGGAATCGGCCATCCCGAAGGACATGCAGACGACTGTTTCTATTGAATACGAGGACGCTTCGAAATTGCAAAAGGATTTGCGGATGCGTTTGGAAGCGGATGATGTTTCCGAAAACGTCATTCGCGACAGCCTGCGGGCGCTTCCGGCTGGCGGGATTGTGCATTTTTGCGTTCCCGAAAATCAGGTGCACCGCGGAAATCCCCGAATGTTTACTTACACGGTCTGGGTCGGGAAAAAGCAGATTTATAAATCCTCGGTTTCAGAAGCGGAAGCGGTCTCTTCGGAAACAGCTGGCGTTTCGTATCTGCATTCCGTTCCGCTGCATACCAAGCTGCGCGGGGAACATCTGAAAGCTCGCGTGGAAGACGGTCTCGGTTCGATCGATTTTGATATCCGCTGATGGAAAGTCCTCGTTTTGCCGTGGTCGATGTCGAGACGACGGGAGGAAGGCCCGGCTGGGCGCGCATCATTGAAATAGGAATCGTTCTCGTCGACGACTGGAAAGTGACGCAGAGTTTTGAATCCTTTGTGAAGACTTCGGAAGAGATCTCCCCGTTCATTCAGAACTTGACGGGAATTTCGCCGAAGAAACTGGATAACGCGCCGACTTTTGACGAAATCGCCCGGAAAGTTGCGACGCTTCTCGATGGTCGCATTTTTGTCGCACACAATGTCGCTTCGGATTATAGCGCAGTCGCTTCGGAGATGAAACGTTCCGGTCTGGATTTTTCGCCGGAAAAGCTCTGCACGGTCAAGCTTTCCCGCAAGGTCTTTTCGGGACTTCCCAAGTACAGCCTCCACGATTTGACATTGTCGCTCGGGCTTCCGGATTTTGAAAGCCATCGGGCGCTGAACGATGCGATTGCCGCTGCGCGAATTTTGCTCCTTGCGCATGAACGCTTTGGCTCGGAACCGATTGACGAACTTCTCCGCGGCGGAAAACGCCCGACAGTCTATCCCAAAGGTTTTGACGACCGGAGAATTTTCCAGATTTCGCAGAAGCCCGGAATCGTTTACTTTGTCGGGAAAAGCGGAATCCTGTATGCGACGGCTGCGCGAAACTCCCGGGCGCGCGTATTGGAAATCCTTTCTCGCCGGAAGAGAAATCCGCTCAAGGGACTTTTGGAAGGAATCACGGATATCCGCGTGAAGGAACTCGGGTCGGAAATTTTGGCGAGGCTCTGTCTGGAATCGGAGCTTGCTGCAATGCATTACCCGTGCAACTCCCTGCCCGCTAAAAAGCCGGACATCGGAGCGCCGCTTCCCGATATGGCGGTGTTTCTTCCCGGCAGGTTTCTTGGTGACCGTGGAGTCGTAATCGTTCGCTGCGGCAAGGTTCTCGGCTATACATTTGTCCGCGAAGAGGAAAGCTACAGTCTGCATGATATCTTGGACAGGCTCACCCTGTTTCACCAGACGGAAAATCTCGTGCCGATTTTGAGGCCGGCTCTTCTCAGGAACGGGGTGCAATTTATAAAAGAAAAATGAAAAAACTTCTACAATTCCTGATTCTAATCCTTTGCTCGTGTTCAATCGATAGCGAAGAAAGCGGAGAGAAGCTTTCTTTTCGAATGCTGTCCGCTTGTGGCGATTCGGAAGAAGAGGATTCTTTTTTGGATAGTACCTTTTTTGTGAAAAATCCGGATGGCTCTGCCGATGCCGAATGGAAAATGTTTTGGCAATGCGGGATGGATTCCTATCTGGTCGCCAAAAAGAAAGAGGATTCGCTGTTCATCCATGCGGAATCAAAGCAAAAAGAGAAAACCACATGTATTTGTGTGGCGTCTCTTAGCGTGACGATTCCGAAAGAGTATCTGGACGCAAAAATTCTTGTGTTAAATGAATTGCGTTCGCGACCGATTAAAATTATCTATCGGGAAACGAATCCCCGATAGCGGCTATTCCTTTTTCCTTGCGAAGCGGCGGCCCTTGCCGGGGATGCGCGGCGGAAAATCGAACTTGATTTTTCCGGTGGCTTTATCGAGTAGAAGATAGGCGTCGAAAAGGCGGTGCGTCTTGGCGGAGCGGAAACCTTGGATCAGGTCTGTCTTTTCTCCAGCGAGGAGCTTCTTTAAGTCGGCGACGGAAATTTCCTTTCCGAGGATGATCTTATTCAGGTGAAATCCCGTTTTCGCTTTGTCGAGATAGCTTTTTGAAACGTAGGCGGTGAGCGTGTCGAAAACGGGGCTTCCATCGAGTGGCGAGATGCCGAGTTCTTCGCCGAGTTCCGTTTCTCCCGAAGATTCGTCGTTGTCGAAAACGAATTTGATCTTGTCCTTTTCGAGAACAAGTCCGGCGGAAAATTCCATGCCGCGCTTGGAGCGGAATCCGGTCAGGGGTCCGATTTTTCCCTGTGTGAGAAGTTCCACGATTTCTTCCCCGGACATTTTTCTTCCGCCGAGAATTTTGCGAATCTGGATGCCGTCTTCGGTTTCGTAGCGGGAAACGCTTTCGAAAACCTTTTTCCCGTTGACCGGACTGAATGCAGCTTCTTTCCGGGTATCCTCTTCCTTGAAGTTTCGGATGTTGTTCACCATCTTGGTGGTCAAATCCTCGATTCCCTTCATAAATTCGGAACGGGTTTCCTTGCCCTTCTCGATTTGGGAAAGCTGGTATTCCCATTCGCCGGTGAGTTCCGGGCTTGTGAGGTTCTCGATTTTCATCGCCCGGGCGACGTGAATCAGACCAAACGCCTTGCTGGTCGGGACCAGTTCCTTGCCGTCGCGGATCATGTATTTGTCGGAAATGAGCTTTTCGATGATGGCGGCCCGCGTTGCCGGAGTTCCCATGCCGCGGTCTTTCATGGCGTCGGCGAGTTCGTCGTCCTTGACTAGCTTCCCGGCGTTTTCCATCATGGAAAGAAGCGAGCTTTCTGTGTAGCGCGGTGGCGGGTTGGTCTTCTCGGCGGAAATTTCAAATTCCTTTCCAATCGCTTTTTCGTCTTGAATCGGTGCGATGTTCGCTTCGTCGTCGGATGTCTTTCCATAGACTTCCTTGAAGCCGGGGAACTTTAGGATTTTTCCTTCGGTGAGGAATTTTTCGCCTTCTATTTCCGTGATGCGCGTCGTGTTCAGGTATTCCGCGGGCGGATAGAAGACCGCAATGAAGCGTTGGCAGATCATCGTGTAGATTTTCATCTCCGCTTCGGTGAGCGACTTGATTTTGTTGCCGGTCGGGATGATGGCGAAGTGGTCCGAAATCTTGCTGTTGTTGAAGATGCGCGGGTCTTTTTTCACCCAGCCGTTTTCGAGAGCCTTGGCGGCGAACTTTTCGAGATTTCCCTCCATCGTGGCGAGCGTCTTTTTGACGGTTCCGACGTAATCCTCCGGCAGGGCGCGGCTGTCGGTTCGCGGGTAGGAGGTGAGCTTGTGTCGTTCGTAGAGTGCCTGGGCGATGGAAAGCGTCGTCTTGGCGCTGAATCCGAATCGGTTGTTCGCTTCGCGCTGGAGAGTTGTCAGGTCGTAAAGCGGTCCGCATTTCTGGATGCTGGGCTTGGTCGTCTCGGAAACGGTTCCTGTTTTTCCGTGACATTTTTTGACGATTTCGTTTGCTTGGCTTTCGTCCCAGATCCTGTCCTTGTCGGATTTGAGTTCGGGGTTGAACCATTTGCCTGCATATTCGGAACTTCCGGATTCGAATAATCCGCGAATCGTCCAGTAGGGTTTCGATACAAAGGCGTTCCGTTCTTCTTCCCGGTTCACGATCATCGCAAGCGTCGGAGTCTGCACGCGTCCGCAAGGGGTGAGCTGGAAACCGCCGAATCGGCTGTTGTAGGCGGTGAGTCCGCGCGACCCGTTGATTCCTACAAGCCAGTCCGCTTCCGAGCGGGACAGCGCGGCGTCGAGAAGGTTCTGCATTTCTTCGTGTGTCCGCAGATGTTCAAAAGCGTCCCGGATGGAAGCCTGCGTCATGCTCTGCATCCACAGGCGGAGAAGAACCTTGTCCTTGAGCCCGGTCTTTCCTTTTTCGAATTCCAAAATGTAGTGGAATATCAGTTCGCCTTCTCGGCCTGCATCGCATGCGTTGATGATTGTCCCGACATCTTTTCTGCGGATGAGCTTTCCCAGAGCGGAAAGCTGCGATTTGGATGTCGGAATCGCCTTGAGTTCAAAGGTCTCGGGCAGGATGGGAAGCGTGTCCATCGTCCAGTTCTTGTACTTGTCGCTGATTTCTTTCGGATCGCAGAGCGTGACCAGATGTCCTAACGCCCAGGAAACTATGTAGGCTTCGTTTTCGTAATGGCTCTTTTCCTTTCTGAATTTTCCGCCGACGGAAATGGCCCGGACGAGATCCTGGGCGACGCTCGGTTTTTCGGCGATAACAAGGGTTAATTTGTCTGTAACTGTCTTTTTGACCATTGCTAACCTTTCCATTTAAAATGTCCGGCAACTCCGAAGAGAACGGCGAATACGGTAAAAGGGGCGTGCACGATTTCTACGGGGAGAAACCATTTGAAAAGCTGCCTTTGCCGAAAGATGCGAAGCCCGCGCAGCTCGACGCAGGAATCCCCAAGGAGCTTGACAAAAACTCCGAAGACCGTAGCGATAAAAATCTTGAAGCTGAAGAAAGAGAGGACGTATCCGAGCGAAAGCGCACAAAAGAAAAGAAATACCGTCACAAGCAGCGCGACCGTTTTGGGCGCATAGTAGGTCGTCTTGGATGCCCAGCGTTTCCGCTGTTCCCAAAGTTCGGGCAGGGTTTCTTTCCCTTGGGTTGTCACGAACGCTTCGGGG
>CAVKXR010000180.1:0-5086 GCA_963660275.1 Oscillospiraceae bacterium | reverse complement strand
TCCGAGTTGCGAAGGCCAAGGTCCCCCTTCCTTGCAACCACCCCCAGGGCCACGCTGTTTTCGAGGGTCAGAGTTGAGGACAGATTATCGGGTCAAGCCCGATAATGACAGGTTAGCGAGCTTGTCGAGCTAAGCCCGGCAATGACAGATTCGAGCAGCGTTACGGGAGGATGCCGCCAAAACTCTGCCGCCCGCTTCCGAAAAAGCGAAAAGCCCCCGCTTCGCGGAGGCTTGCCGTTCGATCAACCGAAATCAGCCGACGAAGAACATTTCGCCGTAACCGGGAACCGGCCACTGGGAATCGGGGACGATCCGTTCGAGCGCATCGACGAACTTCCGCACGCCGGTCATCGCTTCGAGTTCCGCCTTCGTTTCACCCGAATCGACAGCCTTTTCGAGCTTCTCGATTTCCTGGGCGAGGCCTTCAACATTCTCCGCAGCGGACTTCGCAAGATGCGAAATGCCCGTGTGAACGAAATCGGTCAAGGAAGAGCAGGAATCGGCGAGTTCCGCAGCGTAGGAAATTCCTTCCGGGAGATACATCGTCTTCGCCATCGTGAGCGCGCAGTTCGCTTCGAGCGCGATGATCGTCTCGTACTTTTCCTTCTCGACCACGTAACGGCTTTCGAGTTCCACTTCGGAGAGAACGCCGTAATCCTTGTAAAGCTTCACCACCTTCGGATCGCGGTACGCTTCGAGAGCTTCGAGCGTCGTCTTGAGGTTCGGGAGACCGCGGCGTTCCGCTTCGGCCTTCCAGTCGTCGCTGTAGCCGTTGCCGTCAAAAAGCACGCGCTTGTGTTCCTTGATTTCCTTCTGGAGAACGCTCTGCACGGCGGAATTGAAATCCGTCCCCTTGGATGTGAGGGCCTCGATCTGGCCGATCACGTCGTCGAGCGCCCAGGCGACGATCGTGTTCAGCGCAGTATTCGGGGTCGAGCAGCTCTGTTCGCTGCCCACGGCGCGGAATTCGAACTTATTCCCGGTAAAGGCAAACGGGCTCGTGCGGTTTCTGTCCGTCGCATCCTTCGGGAGCGGAGGCAGCATGGAAACGCCGATTTCGATTTCGCTGCCCTTCTTCGAAGAGGAAGGCTTGCCCTGTTCGAGCTGGTTGATGATATCGGTGAGCTGTTCGCCGAGGAAGATGGAGATGATCGCAGGAGGCGCTTCGTTCGCACCGAGACGGTGGTCGTTGCCGGCGCTCGCCACGCTCGCACGGAGCAGCGGCGCAAAGGTATCGACTCCCTTGATGATGGAAACGAGCACGGTGAGGAACTTCGCATTCTCGTGCGGAGTCTTTCCCGGAGAGAGCCAGTTCTTGCCGTCCGGACCGGTGATGGACCAGTTGTTGTGCTTGCCCGAACCGTTCACGCCGTCGAAAGGCTTTTCATGGAGAAGGCAGACGAGACCGTAACGCTCGGCGACCGTCTGGAGAACTTCCATCGTGAGCATGTTGTGGTCGGAAGAAAGGTTCTGGTCCTCGAACACCGGAGCGAGTTCGAACTGCGCCGGGCTGACTTCGTTGTGGCGGGTCTTCGCCGGAACACCCAGCTTCCAAAGTTCCTTATCGACTTCGGCCATAAAGGAAAGCACGCGGCTCTTGATCTTTCCGAAGTAGTGGTCTTCGAGCTGCTGGTGACGCGCCGGGCGGACACCGAAAAGCGTGCGACCGGTCTGCATCAGGTCGGGGCGTTCTCGGTAAAGCTCCGCATCGACGAGGAAATATTCCTGTTCCGGTCCGAGCGTCGCAAACGGACGCTTGTCGCCTTCCACGCCAAAAAGTTTCGCAACGCGGTAAATCTGCTTCGCGAGAGCCGCCTGCGAACGGAGAAGCGGGGTCTTCTTGTCGAGGGCTTCCCCGTGATAGCCGTAGAACATCGTCGGGATGCAGAGGACTGCGACGCCGTCATTGTTCCGCTTGATAAACGCCGGGCTCGAAGGATCCCACGCCGTGTAGCCGCGAGCCTCGAAAGTCGCCCGAAGACCGCCCGAAGGGAAGCTCGAAGCGTCCGGTTCACCCTGAATCAGCTCTTTTCCGCTGAACGAGGCGACAATGCCGCCCTTGAAATCCGGGTTGTAGAAAGCGTCGTGCTTTTCGGCGGTGGTGCCGGTCAAGGGCTGGAACCAGTGCGTAAAGTGCGTTGCGCCGTGTTCAATCGCCCAGGTCTTCATCCCCGAAGCGACCTCGTCCGCAATCGACGAATCGAGCGCAGAGCCGGTCTCCATTGTCGCGAGAAGGCTCTCATAAGTCTTGTGCGAAAGATACTTGCTCATGGTCTTCGCATTGAACACCAGACTTCCGAAATCTTCTTGAATACTCACGGTAAACTCCTTATGGTTTTGTACCCTAGCCTTTCGCAAAAACCGTGCCAAGAAGAGTTTTGGCGAAATTCGGCGATTTTGGCTGGAATCCAGAATAGAAAACCACGTTTTTGTCTCTTTTTGTCAGAAAATATAGCATTTATGTCGTTTTGTCACTTGGAGTGTCCAAGCTTGTCGGGGTTCAGGGAGAGAAGTTCCGGCAAGACAAAGAGACCGTCCTTCCGCACGAGAACGTCGTCCATATAGATTTCCCCGCCGCCGTATTCCGGGGTCATGACAAGCACCAGATCCCAGTGGATAGCCGAATGGTTCCCGTTGTCCGCGTCCTCGTAGCACTTCCCCGGCGTAAAGTGGATGCTCCCCGAAATCTTCTCGTCGAAAAGGATGTCGCAGATCGGGCGGCGGATGAACGGGTTGAAGCCGAACGAAAACTCGCCCACGTAGCGCGCGCCCTCGTCCGTATCGAAAATCGCGTTCATCGCTTCCGTGTCCGAAGAAGTCGCCTCGACGATTTTACCGTCCTTGAAAACGAGCCGAATTCCCTCGAAACGCTTGCCTTCGTAAAGCGTCGGCGTGTTGTACGTGATGACGCCGTTCACGCTTTCCCGGACCGGAGCCGTATAGACTTCCCCGTCCGGAATGTTCATCGTCCCGCAGCACGGAACCGCCGGAATCCCCTTGATGCTAAACGAAAGATCCGTTCCCGGAGCCTTCAGGCGCACCCTGTCCGTCCGGTTCATCAGATCGATCAGCCCCTGCGCCGCATTCCGCATTCCCGGGTAGTCGGCAAGGCACGCTTCGAAGTAGAAGTCTTCAAACGCTTCCGTGCTCATGCCTGCGCTCTGCGCAAGCGAAGGTCCCGGCCAGCGGAGAACGCACCAGCGTGTCTTGTTTACGCGCCAGTTCAGAACCGGATTTCGAATCGTCCGGTTCGCCCGCATCCGGTCTTCGGAAACGTCGGAAAGTTCTACAAAATTGTCGCTTCCGCGGATCGAGATGTAGGCCTGCATCTGCTTCATCTGCGCGAGATCGTGTTCCGCAGCGATTTTCAGCTGCTCGTCCGTCGCGTTCTGGAGCAGCACCCGGTTCACCGCGCTCGAAAACGTCGAAACGAACGGTCGCCCGCCCGCCTTCGCCACCGCCCGGATCAGCGCCACGGAAATCTCCGCCGGAGCGTCCGTCGTCTCGATTAAAATATTCTCGCCTTTTTTGAGGGCAACCGCATCGCGGACAAGCATTTCCGCAAGCTGAACGATTCTTGAATCCATCATGTTACCTTTTGAAAATTCCGAAAGCCAATGTAGAAATTTTATATATTCGGGAAAAAGGGTATCGGATGAATCACACAAGCAAAAACAGAAACAAGCTTTTCCATCCAGAAAATCGGATGAATGCGGCCATTTCTCGCATAGAAACCGCTACCATTCTTCTTCGCAACAAAAGATATTCCGCGTCTATCTACATCGCCGGCGTTGCTGTTGAATGTGTTCTGCGAACATTTATCGAAAAATACGAATTGAAAAAATTCGACACAGAACACCGAATCGTGAAACTTTGCAAACACAGATCCATCGATCCATTCTATAACAGCAATTCTTCGATGAACCAATATTTTGACACAATAATCAACTACTGGGATAATAAATACCGATATACCGACGACATCAAATTGATGACATTCTACCAGGCGCGCGGTCTAATCAAGCATTCTGAATTGCGGGATTCAAAAAAATTAGCCAAATTCGCCAATGACTGTGTTTCCGCAGCAAGCAAGATCATTACCAAAGGACAGGAATGTTTCCAAAGGGGAAAAAATGCCTAACGCAAAAAAGATTCAAACTGCAAAAGAACTGCCTCTCGGGAAAAAAATCAAATGGGTTTTAAAAAATTCTGAACTCGGCAAAACGAAAGGAACCCGAATTCAAATCAACGAACTCGAAAACGGCTATGTGAGCGGCCTTATCAAATCACCGTTCTTCACCGGAATGTCCATCGTCAAGCGGCATTCCAAGATTCAGGGTTATCTGAGAAAGAGCCTGTCCGCTTCGGAACGGGAAAAAATCATCGGTCTCCTGACGGCTGCGCCCGCCGACCTGGCCTCCGACAAATAATTCCGTCAGCGGTGACGTAAAAGCCTTCGTTTCACCGCTCCCAAAATCCGTCGCGCTTTATGGTAAGCCTTTTTCAGCGCTCCCGGGTAAGGGCAAAACTTTCGGATAAGTTCGTCAAGCGTTTTGGAATCCAGCTCGGCGAAAAACTCCGCCCTTCTCGGATGCGGCTTGCTCGAACGGACGATGCACGGATTTCCCGCGATCGCCATTTCCAGTTTCGATTCGCAAAAACGAATTTGCGGGGAGATTTTATCAAACAGCTTTTCACCGCGTTCTGTATTCAGCAGCACGACGGACGTTCCCTTGTCGTCATCCATCTCCGGGTGAACCGAAGCGATGTTCCAATAATCGCCAAGCGTAATATCGGCGATACGAGGGAGCTTTCCATAATGACAGTCCGCACAGGAATCGTTCAAACAGATGTTTTGTAAAAACACCCGTATAAATTTATCTTCGCGAAGCGTTTTAAAAATTTGAAAACAGTCTCCAGAACTGTATTCAATGGCGCGATGCGCCATTGAAAACAGTCTCCAGCCGTTCCGCTTATCGCGAAAACGGCTGGACTGTACAGAAGCCGAAGCAAGCGTTTCCGTTTCCCGTATATACTTTTCAAAAACCTTGACGCTCGGCGAACCGTGGCAGACGATATCCACCGT
>CAVKXR010000179.1:0-5103 GCA_963660275.1 Oscillospiraceae bacterium | reverse complement strand
ACTCTCAACATCATGGCTTACAGGAAACTGACCGGACAGGAACTCAATATGGCGGCACGAGAAGTAATGCGCCAAAACAACTTGAAAAGGCTGCCTAATACAGGAACTCTAACCGCTTACACTTCGATCGGAGCTTCCGAATGATTAACGGCATAATCTCTTCGAAATAGCAATCTATTTCTTTTTGCGTCATGTATTTTCTAACGTGTTTGACAGGAAACCTGATTGACATCTCCGACGGGATGTTTGTCGTTATTATGGATTCTCTTATCATTGATTTGATTTCTCCCATTTCCGGTTTTCTCCTTGGCTAGTTAGGTATATAGTTCCCAAATATTTTTATCAACGATTTATATCTTTAATAAGTGCTCCGATATGAACGACGGGGCAACTCGCGAGTATATGCAGTATTTCGCCACCCAGAAGTGCGAATCCGAAAAGATGAAGCGCATTCATGAGCTGGTCGAAAAGTACCGTATGGATCCCGCAGCAAGGAAGGCATACATGACTCTGGAACAGGAACTCAATCTCCGCTACAAGTATGGATTCAAGGAAGGACGCGAAGAAGGTGCCGAAGCAGCAAAGAAGGAGCTTGCCAAAGGTTTCCGCGACAAGGGTATTTCCATAAATGTCATCATGGAAATAACAGGCCTTACCCCTGAAGAAATCAAGTCTCTATAAGTCCATGCACATTCCTTTTCCCTCTCAAAATTGATTAAATTTCCCATGGAGGAAGTTTAATCCATGTCATCCATAGACGAAAACGCCTACGAGCAAAGTATCATCGAACTGTTCCGCGATACGCTGGGATGGGAATACCGCTATGGACCCGACGTCGAAAGAGACTTTCACGACCCGCTTTACGAAGCAGTCCTCACAGAATCCCTTTCGCGCATCAATCCGCATGCGCATTCGCAAGCCCTATCCGAAGCGCTCAACAAGCTGCGCCATTTTGAAAACAACGATCTTGTAAAACAGAATTTCCTCTTTACGGATTACCTGCAGAACGGTGTGCCGGTAACGTATTCCGACAAAGGGGAAAACAAGTCCGAAATTATTTACCTGGTCGATTTTAAAAACGTAAGCAACAATAGTTTCATCATGGCGAATCAGTGGACCGTCATCGAAAAATCGAACAAGCGTCCCGACGTGATTCTGTTTGTCAACGGCATTCCCGTTGTCCTTTTTGAATTCAAGTCCCCCAGTCGCGAAGAAACCAGTGCGAGCGAAGCTTACCTGCAAATCAAGAACTACATGCAGGAGATTCCAAGCCTTTTCATTTACAACTGCATTTGCGTGATGAGCGACCAGTTTACATCCAAGGCGGGAACCATTACAAGCGGCGAAGACCGCTTTATGGAATGGAAAACAAAGAACGGCGAAAAAGAAACCGGCAACGTCGCCGAATTCGACACGTTCTTCGAAGGCATGTTTCAAAAGGAACGCCTGCTAGACATTTTGCAAAACTTCATCTGCTTTTCAAACGAAGGCGTCAAGGCTTTTAAAATTCTCGCGGCATACCACCAGTATTTCGCAGTAAAAAAAGCGATCGAATCGACAAAGCGCGCAACGCATACCGACGGAAAAGGCGGCGTATTTTGGCACACGCAGGGTTCGGGCAAGTCGCTGTCGATGGTCTTTTACGCGCACTTGCTGCAAAGCGCTTTAGCGAGCCCGACGATTGTCATCATTACCGACCGCAACGATTTGGACGATCAGCTTTTCGGACAGTTTTTAAAGTGCTGCGACTTTTTACGGCAAATTCCCGTGCAGGCGGAATCGCGCGAACATTTAAGGCAACTGCTGGACGGTCGCAAGGCGAACGGCATCATTTTCACGACGATGCAAAAGTTCGAAGAATCCGATGAGGCTCTTTCGGACCGCAAGAACATAGTCGTGATGGCCGACGAAGCGCATCGCAGCCAATACGGCTTAACCGAAAAGGTAAAAGTCGTCAAGGACAAAGACGGAAACAGCATCGCCAAGCGTTCCATCGGTTCTGCGCGCATCGTCCGCGACAGTTTGCCGAATGCAACCTACATCGGTTTTACCGGTACGCCGATTTCCAGAAAAGACCGCAGCACGCAGGAAGTTTTCGGGAACTACATCGACATTTACGACATGCATGACACAGGCTGTGGCCGATGGCGCCACGCGCCCCGTGTACTACGAAAGCCGCGTCGTCAAGCTTCACTTTAACGAAGAAACGCTCAAGCTTCTCGATGAAAAATACGACTTCCTTGCAGAAAACGCGGACCCGGAGGCAATTGAAAAAAGCAAGCGCGACCTCGGACAAATGGAAGCTGTCCTCGGGAATCCGCAGACCATCCAATCTTTGGTCTCCGACATCATCGAACACTACGAAAATTACCGCGCCAATTTGCTGACCGGAAAAGCGATAATCGTCGCTTACAATCGTACCATCGCCATGGCGATTTACGAAAAAACTCTGG
Source organism: Oscillospiraceae bacterium (assembly GCA_963660275.1). Classification (GTDB taxonomy): domain Bacteria; phylum Fibrobacterota; class Fibrobacteria; order Fibrobacterales; family Fibrobacteraceae; genus Hallerella. The sequence goes on along the minus strand of CAVKXR010000179.1, from coordinate 2,650 downwards.
AACTGCGTCCAAATTGGAAGGAAAAAATTGCTGTCGTCATGACCGAAAGCAATAAAGATCCGAGCGAATGGCACGGTATCGTTGGCAACAAGCAGGACCGCGAAGAAAAGGCTCGGGCCTTTAAGGACAACGAAAGTCCGCTCAAGATTGCGATTGTCGTCGATATGTGGCTGACGGGTTTTGACGTTCCGTCGCTCGCGACGATGTACGTTTACAAGCCGATGGAAGGGCACAACCTGATGCAGGCGATTGCCCGCGTGAACCGCGTTTTCCAAAACAAGGAAGGCGGACTCGTCGTTGATTATATCGGCATCGCGCAAGCGTTGAAGCAGGCGATGAACGATTACACCGTTCGCGACAGAAAAAACTACGGCGAAATGGACGTTGCCCGCACCGCGTATCCGAAGTTCCAGGAAAAACTGCAAATCTGCAAAGACCTTTTCCATGGATTTGATTACAGCGATGCCTTGAGCAATTCCAATTTAAAGCTCAACCGATGCGTTACCGCGGCGACCAACTTTATCCTGGACATCTCCCGCACCCAAAACCGCGAAGCCTTCCAGAAAGAAGCGATGATGCTCGGCCAGGCGCTGTCGCTCTGCTCTTCGATTGCACAAAAGCAGGAGCGCATGGAAGCGGAATTTTTTGGCGCAGTCCGCGTGATGGTTTTGCGATTCACCTATTCCGGACACGGAAAAGTTTCGCTCAAAGAAATCAACGCACAAATTAACGAACTTTTGAAAGACTGCATCCAGAGCGATGGCGTCATCAATCTCTTCTCGGATTTTAAATCCAGCGTTTCGCTCTTCGACGCAAAGTTTCTCGCCGAAATTGCGAAAATGAAAGAGAAGAATCTCGCTCTGGAAATGCTCCGCAAGCTGATCGAAGAACAGGTGCGCCTTTACCGCCGCACGAACGTGGTCAAGTCCGAAAAGTTCAGCGTCATTTTGCAGCAGGCGATGAACCGGTACCTGAACGGAATGCTCACCAACGGAGAAGTCATCGAAGAACTTTTGAAAATGGCTCGCGACATGGCCAAAGCGCAAAAAAAAGGCGACTCTCTCGGACTTTCCGCAGAAGAACTTGCGTTTTACGATGCGCTCACGCGTCCGCAGGCGATCAAGGACTTTTACGAAAACAGCGAGCTTATCGCGATAACCAAAGAACTCACGAAAATTTGCGAAAGAATAAAACTATCGACTGGCAAAAGAAGGAGAGCGCCCGCGCCCACATGCGCATGGCAATCAAAAAACTGCTGAAAAAACACAAGTATCCGCCCGAGGGAATGGAAGACGCCGTCCAGACGGTGATGACCCAGTGCGAACTCTGGACCGACAACACCGACATGGAAACCGCACCTGCGGAAAACATCGTTTACATGCCTACCGCAGAAGTTAATTTGTACAAAAACGTCTCCGACGGCACGAAGCCCCAATGGGACGCATCACAAGGATTTTCCGACCGATAAAAGACGATTCCAAAAAGCAGAAAAGCATATTTCCCGACGATGACGTCGCCGCTTACTTTCAACTCAAAAAGATGAAGCGTTTTCTCGGTGCGCACAACTCGGGCATTTGCGACGACGAAAGCGGTCCCGTTTCCTATGGCGACGGGCATTCCGGCTGGAACCGGTAGTTGCGACAATTTTTCGGGCCGTCATTTTTTATCTTTGCGACGTATAAAAACGAGGATTTTCCATGGCCAAAAAGACTGGCAAAAAAATGATGTGGGACGGTCGCTTCGACTGCGGCATGGCCCAAAGCATGATAGACCTTAGCTTTAGCCTCGACTTCGACAAGGAGCTTTTGGAAGAAGATATCCAAGGTTCGCTCGGACACGGCAAGGGTCTTGTGGAATCGGGCGTCTTGAGCAAGGCGGACTATGCAAAAATCCGCAAGGGGCTTCTGGGCATTCTCGAAGATGTCCACAGCGGAAAGAACCTCTGGCTCCCCACAGACGAAGATGTCCACATGGCCGTGGAGCGCGTCCTCACGGAACGCATCGGGGCACTCGGAAAAAAAATCCACACGGGCAGAAGCCGTAACGACCAGGTTTCCACGGACTTCAAGCTTTACATGCGCCACCGCGCCGAAGAAATCCGCAAACTCGTTATCGACCTCCAAGCGTCCGTGCTCGCCGTCGCCAAGAAAAATTTCGGAAAGCGGATGCCCGGTTACACGCACTTGCAGCAGGCGCAGCCGATTCTCTTCAGCCATTACCTGATGAGCCTCTTCTTCGCGCTTTCCCGCGACGCCCAGAGACTCGAAAACTTCCTCGACCTGCACGTGGAACTCCCGCTCGGAAGCGGTGCGATGGCCGGCTCCGCATTTCCCTACCACCGGATGCTCGTCGCCAAGGAACTGGGCTTTGAACGTCCGAGCGCAAACAGCATCGACGCGGTAAGCCACCGAGACATGGCGCTTGAATTTCTGAGCGACCTTTCGATTATCGCAAGCACGCTCAGCCGCTACGCCGAAGACTTTGTCATCTGGAGTTCGAGCGAATTCGGCTACCTCACCCTGTCCGACGCTTTTTCGAGCGGTTCCTCGATGATGCCGCAAAAGAAGAATCCCGATTCGATGGAACTCATCCGCGGGAAGTCCGGTCGGATGCTCGGAAATTTCAGTGCGATGTTCACGCTTGTCAAGGG
>CAVKXR010000178.1:0-5160 GCA_963660275.1 Oscillospiraceae bacterium | reverse complement strand
AGCGTGGCCCTGGGGGTGGTTGCAAGGAAGGGGGACCTTGGCCTTTCGCAACTCGGAAAGGTCCCCCTACCTTGCCCCGGGCCGGGTAGGCCCCAGAGATTCCCCGGTCAAGCCGGGGAATGACATCATAACGAGTACGGGAATGACAGAGGCGCGAACCGAGGAATGACGTGGGAAAGAATGTCGGGGAACACCTCGTATTATGTTCCGTTTCCCATGTCCCTCGTCCCGTGATTCGCAAAGCTTGTCCCGAAAGCTTAAATGTTTGCGGTCAAACACGGCTCGTTCCGCGGACCAGTTCAAAACTAGGCCAGCAGTTTCGCAACGTCTGCAGCAATCGCCTGGGCGGTGATGCCTAGAGACTTGAGAAGCTCTTCCGGATCATATCTGTCGTAGAACTTCTTTTCGAGACCATAGACTTTGACCTTTATCGGCGAATCGGCGTAGAACGTGGCGACCTTTTCCCCGAATCCGCCTTCCACGATGCCGTCTTCGAGCGTGATGACTGCCTGGTGATTCCGCTTGAGCGATTCAAGCGTTTCCCTGTCGATGTCGCTTGCGAATCTCGGATTGACGATCGTCGGAGAAATTCCGAGGCTCGCTTCTAGTTCCTTGGCGACTTTTTCGCCCCGCTGGTAGAAATCCCCCAGAGCGATGATTGCGATGCGGGAACCTTCCTTTTCGATTCGGAACTTGACCTTTGAATAATCCTTGTCTGCGGTGCGACCGTCGTCGATGACGCCGTTTCCCGGGATGAGCACGATTGTCGGATGCTCGTTCTGTTCGATGGCGAAATCCACCATGGCGAGATATTCCGCCTTGTTCGTCGGGGCGAGGATGCGGACATTCGGGATGTTGCCGTAAATCGCATTGATGTAGATTCCGAGATGCGTGACGTCTGTGAGCGTGTTGAATCCCGCATAGTTCAAGATGACCGCGATCGGGTTTCCGTTTACGGCGGTGTCCTGAGCCATCTGGTCGTAGGTCCGTTGTAAAAATGTCGCGTTGGTGACGACGACGGGTTTCGCTCCGCGCTTTGCCGCCCCGGATGCCATCGCGATAGCCTGCTCTTCGGCGATTCCCGTATCGGTGTACTGTTTGCCGAGCTTTTTCCGCTTGTCGGGACCGAGACCAACGGACATCGGCATGGCGGGAGAAATGACGAGAATTTTCGGGTCGGCTTTCGCTTTTTTGACGAGATAGTCTGCGGTCAAGGCTTCGTAACTTTCGCCGTTTCCGAAATTCACCGTGGATTTTCCGGTAGCCCGGTCGAACGGAAGACACCAGTGCCACGCTTCCTTGTTTTCTTCGGCGATTCGGTAGCCTTTGCCCTTTTGCGTGTGGATGTGGACGACGATTGGACGCTTTGAATCCTTGACGCTTTTGAACACCTGGATGAGGCTCTGGATGTCGTTGCCGTTTTCTTCGTAAACATAGTCCAGCCCGAACGCTTTGAAAATGTTGGATGCGCAGGTTCCCTTGGAATCGCGGAGTTCTTTCAGGTTCTTGTAAATGCCGCCGTGGGTTTCGGCAATCGCCATTTCGTTGTCGTTTACGACGATAATCAGGTTGGAGGCCAGTTCGGAGCCTGCATAATCGAGGGCTTCGAGCGCTTCGCCGCCCGAAAGTGAGCCGTCCCCGATAAAAGCGATGACGTTTTCCGTTCCGCCGAGCTGGTCGCGGGCGCGGGCCATTCCCGTCGCGAGCGAAATGGACGTCGATGTGTGCCCGACATTGAAAAGGTCATGCTCGGATTCCTCCGGATTCGTGTAGCCCGAATCATCCTTGAAGTGCGAATCGTCGATGTAGCCGGACTTGCGCCCTGTGAGCATCTTGTGCGTATAGCTCTGGTGCGAAATGTCGAAGATAAACTTGTCCCGCGGCGAATCGAAAACATAATGCATCGCGATTTCCGCTTCGACGGATCCGAAGTTCGGGCCGAAATGCCCGCCGATTTTGGTAAGCCGGTTGAAAAGGGCTTCGCGAATGTCCGCGGCGAGGCTTTCGAGTTCCTCGGCGGTCATCTTCTTAACATCTTCTGGGCTGTTTACCTTGTTCAAAGTCTCGTACATAAAAATCTCCTTGGAAAAATTCTGGCTACAATATACAACTTGGAGTTTGCTCTAGGGCAAGGGTCTTGTGGCATTTTTTTTCGCTGATTTCAGAATAAAAAAACTCCTTCCGAGAAAAGGAGAACCTCGGAAGGAGTGTAAGGGGGAGTGTTTGGTACGCAATAAATTATTTAATTTACCCGTTCAGACGCTCCGAATTTTTGGCGATATCGTTTACGGCTGTAACCAAAAACGTTATTGCTTCGCCTGCGCCTTTCCCCAAGAATCCTTGAGACCGACCGTGCGGTTGAACACGAGGCGCTCCGGTGTGGAATCCCTGGAATCCAGGCAGAAATAGCCCAGCCGCATAAACTGGTAGCGGTCTTCGAGAGTTGCCCGTGCAAGCATCGGTTCGAGCTTCGCCTGCTTCGTGACCAGAGATTCCGGGTTGAGGTAGTCGAGCGGATCCTTGCCTTCCGGGATGTCGCCCACATTCTCGATGGAGAAGAGGTTGTCGAAGAGGCGGACTTCCGCGTCGATGGCCGTCGGCGCATAGACCCACTGGATCGTTCCCTTGACCTTTCTTCCGTCGGGAGCGTCACCGCCTTTGGTCGCCGGATCGTAAGTCGCATGAATTGTAGTCACGTTGCCGTCGGCGTCTTTTTCGACATCTGTGCACTTGATGAAATAGGCGCCTTTCAAGCGGACTTCGCCATCCGGCTTCAGCCGGAAATATTTCTTCGGCGGATTTTCCATGAAGTCTTCGCGCTCGATGTAAAGTTCCCCTCCAAACGGTACCTTGCGCATTCCCGCGTTCGGATCTTCGGGGTTGTTCTCCACCTCGACATCTTCGACTTTGCCGCTTTCCCAGTTGTCGATGACGACTTTTACCGGGTCGAGGACCGCCATGGCACGTTGCGCGGTCCTGTTCAGCTCTTCGCGGATACAGAAGTAGAGCAGGTTGATATCGACCATGCTGTCGGCTTTCGAAATGCCGATGCGTTCACAGAACTCGCGGATGGAAGAGGGCGTGTAGCCGCGGCGGCGCAGTCCGCAGACCGTCGGCATCCGGGGATCGTCCCATCCCATGACGCGCTTGCTCGTGACCAGTTCCAAGAGTTTACGCTTGCTCATCACCGTGTAAGAGAGGTTGAGCCGGGCGAACTCGATCTGCTGCGGGAGATTTTCGAGGGAGAGCGCTTCGAGAAACCAGTTATAGAGCGGACGGTGCGCTTCGAATTCGAGCGTGCAGATGGAGTGCGTGATGCCTTCAATCCAGTCGGAAAGCGGATGGGCGAAGTCGTACATCGGGTAGATGCACCACTTGTCGCCTGTGCGGTGGTGCGTCGCGTGCTTAATCCGGTAAATCGCCGGGTCGCGCATGTTCATGTTCGGACTTGCGAGGTCGATTTTTGCGCGGAGAGTCTTCGAACCGTCGGCAAATTCGCCAGCTTTCATGCGGCGGAAAAGTTCCAGGTTTTCCTCGACGCTTCTGTCTCGATACGGGGATGGCTTTGATGGCTTTCCGGCATCGTTTCCGCGGTAGTCCTTCATCTCTTCGGGCGAAAGGTCATCGACATAGGCTTTGCCCAACTTGATCAATTCTTCCGCAAAGTCGTAGAGTTTATCGTAGTAGTCGCTTGCGTAGTGGACGGGTTCTTCCCAGTTGAATCCCAGCCAGTGGACATCGTTGTAAATCGAATCGACGTATTCCGTGTCTTCCTTTGTCGGGTTCGTGTCGTCGAAGCGGAGGTTTGTCTTGCCGCCAAACTTTTTCGCCGTGCCGAAGTTCAGGCAGATGCTTTTTGCGTGTCCGATGTGGATGTAGCCGTTCGGTTCGGGCGGAAACCGGGTGAGGACATGATTGCGTTTGCCGCTTTTGAGATCGCTTGCGACGATGTCTTGGATGAAGTTGGTCGGTTCCGGGATATTCATGATTTTCTCCGAGAGAGATTTCGCAAGAAATTTAGAAAAGCTCCGGTTAAAAATCTATATTGGCGGGCATGATTTGCGCATGTTCAAGCTTTTCTGTGGACAAAATTGTTTCGAAAGCTTCCCTTGAAGCCGTGTTCGGGGAGCTTCTTCCGTGAAGCGGTTCTGCGGTCTCCTCGAAAAGGCGTTTTCGGCAAGGGCAGAGCTGATTCCCTTGACGGACGCTTTTCGGGTCGTAAACGGTTCGGAAGACGGTTTTCCGGGCGTTACGCTAGACAAGTTCGCGGATTCTTTCCAGCTCCAGTTTTTTGGGCCGGAACTACTTCCGTCTGCGCCAAAAATTGTTGAAGCGGTAAACTGCGTTTTCGGACCGAAATTTCTGGTATCCAAGTTTCGCCTTTCGTCGTCGGGAAAATCCCTTGAACATCCCGAAATGCGGGTGGAATTCGGAGACGAAAAAAATGCGGAGACGGTTGTCCGCGAAGGAAACGCGAGATTCCGGGTGAACCTTCTCGACACGGTGAATCCGGGGCTTTTTCTGGACATGCGGGCTGGTCGCTTGGACGTGGAGGCCCGGGCCCGCGGAAGGGAAATCCTGAATCTTTTCAGCTACACATGCTCCTTTGCCGTCCATGCGAGAATCGGCGGTGCGAAACGAGCCGTGAATGCGGACATCAGCGGAAAAATTTTGGAAAAGGGGCGGGAAAACTTTCGCCTGAACGGAATCGAAATTTTATCCGGGGAATTTTTCCGGGGCGATTCGCGGGAATACGTCGCCTGGTGCATTCGCAAGGGGATTCGTTTCGGAGGAATCATCCTAGATCCGCCGAGTTTTTCGAGAAACCGGGGAAACGTATTTTCGGTAAGGACGGATTTCCAGAATCTCGTCGCGGAAATTTCGGAGATTCTTTTGCCTGGAGGCTTTTTGCTCGCTAGCTCGAATTTCAGCGGCTTTACACCGCAAGGCCTTGCGAAAGAAACGCTTGTAACCGTACAAAGTAAATTTCCCAAGGCGCGCGTTGCCTGGTCGCATGGGCAGGGCGTCGATTTTCCCGGTTCGGGGAGTCGCCGGGAAAGCGCGCTTTCGGCGGTGATGGTAGAGGTTTAGGGCCTACCCGGCTTGGGGCAAGGTAGGGGGACCTTTCCGAGTTGCGAAAGGCCAAGGTTCCCCCTACCT
>CAVKXR010000177.1:0-5163 GCA_963660275.1 Oscillospiraceae bacterium | reverse complement strand
GGCTTGGAAGCTTGCAGTAGTACTCGACAGGTTCGTGCGTGACTTCGTTGCGGTAAAGCCCGATGTGACCGACTTTTGCCGATGGCACCAGAGCCTGGACGCCCGAAATCATGCCGAGGCCCGCGCGGAGAATCGGAACCAGGGCGAGCTTTCTTCCGGCAAGCATCGGTGTGCTGCACTTTTCAAGCGGCGTTTCGATTTCCACATCCTTGAGCGGCAAGTCTCCGAGCGCTTCGAAGCCTTCGAGCATGGCGATTTCTTCAACCAGTTTGCGGAAAACATTGGTGCCTGTTTTCTTGTCTCGCAAGAGGGAAATCTTGTGCTGGATCAGAGGATGCGTAAAGATGGTGATGTTTTCTGTGTGTTCAAAATTTTGCATGGCCATTTCCTTTTTGACGTTTTTAAATCTTTTCCTCTTCGTATTTCTCGCCGGAAAGCATGGCGTTTACGATGATGCCGAGGATTAGCGATGCGGCGATGCTCGTGAGCGTGACCGCTCCGACGGTAATCGTTAATCCGCCAATGCCCGAAATGAAGATGACAGAGGCGACAAAGAGGTTGCGGTTCCTGTCCAGATTGACGCGCTGGAGCATCTTGAGACCGGAAACGGCGATGAATCCGTAAAGCGCAACGCAGACACCGCCCATGACGCAGGCGGGAATCGAATCGACAAAGGCGACGAGCGGAGTGATGAAAGAGAACAGGATGCAACCGATGGCGGCGGCAAAGATGGTAATTGTCGAAGCGTTACCCGTGATAGCGACGCAGGCGATGGATTCTCCGTAAGTCGTGTTGGGACAGCCGCCGAAAAATGCTCCGACAAAGGAACCGACGCCGTCTCCGCGAAGCGTCCTGGAAAGTCCCGGCTTCTTGAGCAGGTCCTTGTTGATGATGCTCGAAAGGTTCTTGTGGTCTGCGACATGTTCTGCGAAGACGACAAATGCGACTGGCGTGTAAGCGACAAAAATTGTCGCGATATAGGAGGCGTTCAGTTCGGAAATTCCCTGGAAAGCGTGGATGAAGACGAAGTCGGGGATGCTCACAAACGAGGAAATCGAGAGGCTTCCTCCGGCAAGCATGTATTTTTCAAAGATGGAAAAGTCGATAACGCGGAACGCTTCGATGCCCGAACAGTATCCGATGACGGTGAAGAGCGTGGCGACGGCGTATCCGGCAAGGATTCCCAGGATGAAGGGAATCAGCTTTGCCATCTTCTTTCCGTAAGTGGAGCAGAGCATGGTGACAAATAGCGTGACGATTCCGCAGAGAAGCGCGACATACGAGGGCGAATCGGCTCCGCTTGGCGGAACGCCATCGATTTTCATCAAGTCGGAAACAGCATTCCGGGCAAGGCTAAGCCCGATGATGGCGACGGTCGGTCCGATGATAACCGCGGGCATGAGACGGTTCAGCCAGCGAACGCCTGTGTACCGGATGACGATGGAAATGATTACATAGACAAGCCCGGCAAAGAAGGAACCGATGACAAGCCCGAGCATCCCGAGGCTCATGGAAACGCCTCCGGCAAAGGCGGCGAACATGGAACCGATAAATGCAAAAGAGGAACCCAGAAAAACCGGGCTCCTCCTTTTGGTGAAGAACAGATAGACCAGCGTACCGACGCCTGCACCGAACATTGCTGTCGCCGGTGTCAAACCGTTTCCTACGATGGCAGGAACCGCAATGGTCGCTGCCAGGATAGCGAGCATCTGCTGGACGGCAAAGAAAATCAACTGGACAAATTTTGGTTTGGAGGAGACTTCGTAAATCAGTTTCATAGAATTTCCGTGAAAAAAGTTTTGGGAAATTATAGAAACAGAATCCAATCGAGGCAAGGAATGTTCGCCGTGGGAGCCGGGAAATCAAAGCGACATCTCTTAAAATGCCGCTTGGTGGAAAAATCGTACAAATTTGTACGAAATGAATCGCGGAAAATTTTAAGCGTTCAAAAAATGCAGCAGGACCGGGACGAGGATTGATGTGAGAATTCCGGCAACTCCGATGGCGAGCGAACTCATCGCGCCTTGGACTTCTCCCATTTCGAGCGCTTTTGCGGTCCCGATGGCGTGAGAGGCTGTTCCGATAGCGACTCCCTGGGCGACGGGATGCTTGATTCGGAAAATTTTGCAGACGAGCGGGGCGACGACGCCACCGGTGATTCCCGTGATGACGATGGCTGCGATGGTGATGGCTGGAACCGCTCCGATTTCATTGGAAAGTTCGATTCCCATCGGGATGGTGATGGATTTCGGGAGAAGGGAGATTTTCAGCGTCGGCGATATTTCAAGGAGTTCTGCGAAGATCGTCACCAGGGCGAACGAGGTGAGGCATCCGGCCAGAATCCCGACGACAATTGGAATGAAATGCTTCTTGAGGTTTCCAATTTGCCTGTAAAGAGGAACGGCTAACACAGCGGTTACCGGCGCAAGAAAGATGGAAATGTAATCTCCGCCGATGTTGTAAGTCTCCAGATCGATTCCGGTGAGAAGGAGAAATCCGACGATGAGGATGCTCGCGACGAGCATCGGGTTGCAGATGGCGAGCTTGAATTTCCGGCTGAGAAAGACGCCTGTTTCGTAAGCGACTATCGTGAGGACGATTCCGAAAAACGGCGTGTTCAGAACTTCACTCATGGCGGCTCCTTTTTTCGAAATGTTCGACCAAAAATTCGGTAACTTTTCCGGTGACAGCCATCGTAAGGATTGTGGCGACGATGCAGAGCAAAATGAGGACCAGGATATTTCCCTTGAGGATTCCGTAGATGGCGAGAATCCCGATGCTTGGCGGCAAGAAGAAAAAGGGCAGGCGTTTGAGGAAAAAGTTGGACATCTCCGCGATCTGATCGACCTTGACGATTTTCGTACAAAGTAACAGGAAGAGAATCAGCATGGCGGTGATGTTGCTCGGTAGCGGAAATCCGCAGACCCGGTGGAAAAAATCTCCGATGAAGCAGACGGAGAGAATTAGGGCTAATTGAAGTAAAAGTCTCATTGCGGCGGCAAAGATAGCAACTTGGATGCGAAAAGAATCTAAATTTTCCGCACCGCCAGATGTCGTATTTCTGGGGAACCGGGCGAGAACCGCCCACAAAAGGATTTAACATGTCTCAAATCGAATTGACCTTTCCCGATGGCTCCGTACGTTCCGTAGCATCGGGCATTACCGGCAAGGAAATCGCAGAGGGAATTTCCCAGGGGCTCGCTCGCAAGGCTTTGGGCGTAAAGCTAGGCGACAAGGTTCTGGACCTTTCCCGTCCGCTCACCGAAAGCGGGAACATCCGGATTATCACGCCTTCGAACGACGATCCCGATGCGCTCATGCTTTTGCGCCATTCCTGCAGCCACGTCCTTGCGGAAGCGATCTGCGATTTGTTCCCGGGGACGAAGCTCGCTTACGGTCCGGCGATTGAAAAGGGCTTCTATTACGATTTGATGACGCCGACTCCGCTCAAGGAAGAGGACTTCCCGAAAATCGAAAAGCGGATGAAGGAAATCATCCAGGAAGACCGTCCGTTTACCCGAATCGAAGTCTCCGCCGAAGAAGGCCTCAAGCGCACCGAAGGCGACAAGTACAAGCACGACAACGCCGAGCGCGCGATTGAACGCGAAGGCAACGACTGCAAAATCAGTTTCTATGTGACGGGCGAACCGGGAAAGAACTGGGAAGATCTCTGCGCGGGTCCCCATGTCCCCAGCACGGGAAAGCTCAAGTGCTTCAAGATTTTGTCGCTCGCGGGAGCCTATTGGCACGGAGACCAGAAATCCGATCAGCTGACACGCGTCTATGGGACATGCTTTGCGGACAAGGACGGCCTTGCTACATACGTGAAGTTCCTGGAAGAAGCCGCCAAGCGCGACCACCGGAAAATCGGCAAGGAAATGGACCTCTACCACATCGAGGACCATTCGCCCGGCATGGTGTTCTGGCATCCGAAGGGAACGAAGATGGTGAACGCTCTCAAGGATTACATCCGCGGAAAAATCGACCACCGGGGCTACCAGGAAGTCATCACGCCGGAAATCGTGAACAAGGTTCTGTGGATAAAGTCCGGCCATGCGGACAAGTACAACGAGAACATGTTCAAGACGCTCGCCGGCGACGTGGAAATGGCCGTGAAGCCGATGAACTGCCCGTGCCATATCTTGATTTTCAATTCCCAGCTGCGGAGTTGGCGCGACCTTCCGATGCGCCTCGCCGAGTTCGGCAAGTGCCACCGCTACGAGCCTGCGGGAACGATGCACGGGCTGATGCGCGTCCGCGGATTTGTGCAGGACGATGCGCACATCTTCTGTACCGAAGACCAGATCGCGAGCGAGGTTGCGGACTTCTGTCATCTGGTTAAGGAAATCTATCACGATTTCGGATTCGACGATGTGAAGGTGAAGTTCTCGACACGTCCGGCAAAGCGCGTGGGAAGCGATGAAATCTGGGACAAGGCCGAAGCGGCTCTCGCCGAAGCGACAAAGCTCGCCGGGCTGGATTATGTGCTGAACCCGGGCGAAGGCGCGTTTTACGGCCCGAAGCTCGAATTCACGCTGAAAGATTCCCTCGGACGAGACTGGCAATGCGGAACGATCCAGGTGGATTTCAACCTGCCGCAGCGTCTCGGCGCGGAATATGTCGGCAAGGACAACCAGAAGCACATCCCGGTGATGCTCCACCGCGCAGCGGTCGGCTCCATCGAGCGGTTCCTCGGCATCCTCATCGAAGAATACATGGGAGACTTCCCGCTGTGGCTTGCGCCTGTGCAGGCCCGCGTCCTTCCGATTTCCGAGAAGTTCGTCGATTACGCAAACCGGGTGAAGCGCGAACTCGAAGCGTCCGGTGTCCGTGTGGAAGTCGATGAATCGAACGAAAAGCTCGGCTACAAGATTCGCCAGTGCGAACTCCAGAAGGTGCCGTACCTGCTCATTGTCGGTGAAAAGGAAGTGACAGAAAATGTCATATCCGTTCGCAAGCGCAAGGAAGGCGACAAGGGCCAGATGACCGTTGCAGACTTCCTCAAGATGACCGAGGATGATCGGAAGGTCGTGAGGTAGTAATTTTTTTAAGAAAATCAAAGATGGGCTTCTTTAGAAGTCTGTCTTTTTTTATATTATGGGTGGCTATGAGGCAGAATAGAATAAAAGTTGTACTTGTTGGTGTGTATCATGTAAAACGATT
>CAVKXR010000176.1:0-5212 GCA_963660275.1 Oscillospiraceae bacterium | reverse complement strand
TCGATATGCTGTTCGCGGCGGGAGGACATTCCGACGAAGGCTGGTTCAGCGGTTACACGGACAACAACGTTCGCATGGCGAGGGAGCTGTGGAATATGGGCGGCGTCCCGGCTTTCACGTGGCACTGGAAAGTCGGAACCGATACGATTTTCTACACCGAAGACAAAGGCTTTAAAAATGAAAATTGCACAGACGGCGTCATCGCCAGTTCAACCAACAACACATGCTTTAACTACACCAAGGCGTTCAGCGGAGACAATTGCGAAGAAGTCAATACCTCGTCGGAAACCTACGAACTTCTGATGGCCGATGTCGATAAAGTTTCAAAGCGCTTCCTCGACCTGCAGGATTCGGGTGTCGCCATTCTCTGGAGACCGCTCCACGAAGCCGCTGGCGGATGGTTCTGGTGGGGAGTCGCCGGACCGGATTGCTACAAACAGCTTTACAAGCTGGTCTATGACCGGATGGTCAACGTGAACGGCGTGAGAAACGCCTTGTGGATTTGGAACATCGAACGCGATCGGGATCTCGGCTTCGATTACAACGCCCTGAATTCGGAATGGTATCCCGGAGACGATTATGTCGATATCGTCGGCGTCGATATTTACAACAGTTCCGGTGACAACCAGTCGAACGTCAATTACTTCAATAAAACTATTGACGAAATCGGTTCGCACAAGCTGCTCGCCCTGACCGAAAATGGCCCGATTCCCGATATCGACAGCACCTTTGACGACAAGGCGGTCTGGAGTTTCTGGATGCCGTGGTATAACACGTGGGAGGGAAGACATCTCAACGAAACGGATAATTCTGTCTGGCAGAAGAACCTCTCCGACAACCGAATCATTTCGCTTGAATCCATGCCGGGCTGGGAAAACGTCTCCGCAAGGTTCGCTCCGAAAAAACGCATCCAAAACGCCCAGATTGTCCAGCAAGGAAAAACGCTCCAGCTTACGCTGCAAAAGGCGTCCCGAGTTTCTCTCTATTCGCTGTCGGGAAAGCGCATCCTGACCATCGGCGAGAATCTTTCGGCGGGAACGCATACGGCAAATCTCACAAAGCTTCCCCAAGGCGTTTACCTCGTCCGCATCCAAAACGGTTCGGGCGTCCAGCATCAGAAAATTTCCATCCGGTAATCGTCTAAGTCCCCCTTCACCGGGGGATTTTTTTTCAGTCCATCCTCGATATTTTGAATTATTTTATAAACGACTTTTCAGATATCATCTTCGTAGGAGAATCGATGAACCATTGGATAAAAACTCTGACTTTTGCCGGGCTTGCGACTGGAATGCTCTGGGCGGCTCCGGGCCTTACCGTGAACGGCACCGAACTGCAATACAACGGAAAGAAAATTTTCTTCAGCGGGACAAATCTCGCGTGGGCGGATTACAACTCCGACGTAGGCGACAGCCCGCTCAACGAAAACGCCTGGCGAAAAGCCGTCGAAGGCACCCGTGCGGCAGGCGGAAATTCCATCCGCTGGTGGCTTTTCAACAACATGAGCCAAAGCCCCGCAATCGATACGGCGACGCATCTCGTTTCGGGCCTCAAGGAAAATACCATCAACAATATGAAAAAGGCGCTCGACATCGCCGAGGAATACGGTGTCATGGTATCGATGTGCCTTTTCAGCCACAACCTGATGGAACCGAACCAATGGGGAATCTATGAGGGCGAGAAGCTCGATTTCACAGCGAACCAGAAGCTCTTTGACGATGACGGCACCAAAGCCTTTATCGACAACGTCCTCATCCCAGTCGTCAAGACAATCGGAAACCACAACGCCCTGATGTCCTGGGAAGTTTTCAACGAACCGGAAGGCATGACCACCGAATGCGAAGGCTGGACCACCGAAAAAATGGAACTCGCCAAGATCCAGAAATTCACGAACAAGGTTGCTGCCGCCATCCACGCGATAGACCCGGAACTTCTCGTTTCCACTGGAAGCGTAAACATCCAATACCAAAAGCATTGGAACGATGCCGCACTCATCGCAGCGGGCGGCGAAGAGAACGGAACGCTCGACTTTTTCCAAACGCACTATTATCCTTACTGGCAAGCGGACGCAGTCTCTCCGTTCATGAATACCGCAGCCCAGATGGCCGCCACCTACGGCTACGACAGCAAGCCGATGATTATCGGCGAATTTCCGGCAAGCGGATGGACCGGAGACACTTACACGTCTTCCATGGCAGCCAAGACGGAAATTTCCACCGAGGAATGTTACCGCAAAGCCTTTGACGGCGGATACGCCGGAGCGCTCGCCTGGCAATACATCGGAGACAAGACCGAAGAACAATTCGGAGGATATTCCTACACAATCGACCCGGCCCTTGCCGCGATGAAAGCATTGGCTGCAACCGAAGAAGCGAGTATCAAAATCAAGGATGTCGTCATCGAGGACGCAACGGGAAACGGCATGATGGCGGTCACGTATGGCGATGACAACGCCCAGATCGAATACCAGAAAACTTTTGACCTGGGAAGTGCGAGTACGCTTTCGTTTGTCGTCAAGAACAACGGAAAATCCGAAGCGAAACTCTATCTGATTCTGAAGCTAACCGATGCCTGGAAATGGACCGAAATCGACGGAGAATGCTCAGTCGCAGCCGGCGAAAAGAAAATCTGCTCGTATGATATTTCCGGGACCGCCGACAGGAACCAGACGCGCAGCATCATTATCGCGAACTATGCAGCGGGCTACAAGGGAACAATCCTTTATGACGATGTTGTTGCCGGAGATACGCTCTTCAACTTCAATACGGACAAATACGACGCATTCTCCCGGAGCTTTGGCAATACCGAAACGATGATTCCCGAAATCAAGATTGTCTTCAACAACGAAGACTACATTGCGGGAATTTCTCCGAGAAAAACTTTTGCCAGATCTTCGATGCACTTCAGCGGAAACACCTTGCAGCTTTCCGTTGCGCAGCCGGGAAATGTTTCCGTCGGTATCTACACGTTAAACGGCATGCGAATTGCCTCTTTGCACCAAGGCGCTCTTGCCGCTGGAACGCATCGATTCGATCTTTCCAAGATTTCCCAAGGCGTCTATCTCGTCCGCGTCAAGGGAAAAGCTTTCAACGCCCACCGGACAATCCAGATAAAGTAACCGTTTCCTGAAAAATTCAAAATCCCTCGCCTTGGCGAGGGATTTTTCGTATCAATTAATCTGTTGAAAATTTTCAAGGATTAAATCATCGTCGCTGTGAATGTTGCGCTGCAGACCGGCGCATCGTCCGAGCGAATCTCTCCGGTGAAAAAGAGAATTCCTCGACGCATTTTGTCAAGCGTTACACGTACTTCCAAGCGGTCGCCAGGACGGACCGGTTTGCGGAATCGGCAAGCGTCGACTCCCATAAATGCCGGGCGCTTTCCCGCACACTCCGCTTCGTAGCGAAGTCCCGCAAGAATCGCACCGGCTTGCGCCATCGTTTCAATCTGGATGACTCCGGGCATCACAGGTTCTCCCGGAAAATGTCCCTGAAAGAACGGCTCGTTGAACGAGACATTCTTGGCGCAAACGATCGACGGGATTTCGGACGCAGCATCCAAGGAAATTACCTGGTCGATGAAAAGGAACGGGTAGCGGTGCGGCAAGATCTGGAGAATTGCCTCGTAGTCGTACAGAACGCCGGGCTTGCTAGACTTGGGAAGCGTTTCTAAAAGCATAATCCATCAACCTCTCTAAAAGTTTCCGGTGAGCGACATGCCCGCCGTTGTGAATTCGAATTCTCAATCTAGGTAAAAAAGGCGCAGGAAGGGAAATGTCCCCGATCAAATCGAGAATTTTATGGTAAACGGGTTCGCTTTCCATTCGAAACGGACCGCCTATTTTCGGAATCGCTTTTCCTTTTTCTTCCGCAAGCAGCAGACCGGACTGTTCATCCGCAAAAGCGAGCAGCCCGTTCGCCCGGGCGTTTTTCAAGTCGTCTTCAAAAATAAATGTCCGCGCAGGGAAAATTTTCACCAAGTCTTCCGCATCGTAAATGGAGACAAAGGCGTCATCCGAAAAATTTCCATGCGAAAGGGAATATTCGATTTCAAGCGTTTCCGCCGGAGAAATTTCAAAAAAGCCACCATCCCATTCTAGGCGTTCCCGAATCGGCGCATCGTAAAACACAAGTGCCTGCGGAACACCCGCAAGACCGCGAACCGCTTCATACCACGGATATGCGCTTCCGTCCAAAATCGGGAGTTCTTCGGCGAGGGCGTGAATTTCCAGATAGGATTCTGGATAAAGTAACAGAACCGGTGAGAGATGCTCCACGGTAGAAATCGAAGCGCGAGAATTTTTGAAAAGTCCGCTCGAACGGTTCGCAAAAAATTCCAGTTTCGAAAAGGAGTTTATGTCCGAGGAACTCCAAAGCATTTCCCCGGACGAGGCAAACCATTTTATTTGGGGCAAAGCCTTTCTGTCGCAGATTATCCGCACTCTCGAATTTTCAAGCGAAAGCGAATGCGCCCGAATTTCCGTTTCAAAAAAAGACTGCTTCATTTGTTTAAAATCCCAGAGGAATCTTTTAGTCCATACAAGAAGAATGCGGCGATCTGGTGCGGATGGTTGATTTCGCCGGAACGCATTTTTGACAAGACCTCTTCCGTTGGAAGTTGCAGCGTCTCGATTTCCTCGCTTGAATCAAAATGCGTTTCTCCGCTTTGTACAACGCCTGTAGCCCGAACGACAAAGAATCGCCCACGATGTCGGTCAGGATTCATCGGAAGTTCCGCTAAAAATTCAAAGCTTCCTCCGCCAAAGGCGCACTCTTCCTGAAGTTCCCGCTTTGCGGCATCGACCGGGGTTTCGCCCGCTTCGACAATCCCCGCCGGAAATTCCAGGGAAACTTTCCCCGTACCGTGGCGGTATTGCCGTTCCATCAGCCAAAGGCCTTCGACGTCTTGCGCAAGAACAAGTACCCAGTCCGGCTGCCAAATCGTGTAAAAATCCGGAATGATCTTTCCGTTCGGCAGTTCGCATTTTTCTTTCTTCACTTTCAAAAATCGTGAATCGAGAAGCGTTTCCGCTCCCAAAATTTTCCAATGATCTAATTTATGTTTAAACATAAACAAAATTAAAACGTGGAATAGGGTTCTAGGAGCGTGTCATCAAACGAAATATCCGTATAGGTATAATGGAATTCTTTTTCAATCAGATATAAGGCAAGCTCCTTTGTCGTCCACTTCTTTTTGACGCCGATGCTTTCAAGCC
>CAVKXR010000175.1:0-5233 GCA_963660275.1 Oscillospiraceae bacterium | reverse complement strand
CAACTGGGGAAGGACCATCAAGACGACACGCCCAATCGTCTCCGAAGACGGGAAAAATATTCTTTACTTGAATCCAATTGCGCGCCACACAAGCCACAACGAAAGAGAGCTGATTACGCAGATTCACAAGTTCTGCGTCCATGATGCGTCCAAGCGAATCGGCTTTATCTTTGGCTTCAAAATTCAAGAAGAACCGACACTTGATTTCGATTACGACTTATTCCAATCTGTATTGCAAGCGAAAATTTCCAGGACTTTTAACGACAAACTCTTGGATTTATTGGGCGACTTGCAGCGGATCGTTGAATATATTGCGCACAAATTAACAAACGACAATTCCAACGCTGACGATTTTTATTTCGGAGTCAACAAGTTCGCACCCATCTGGGAAGCGATGCTCGACAGAATTTTCGGGAATCTCGACCCGAACGAATCCAAAGCCGATTTCAACCCGCACAGTTTTTGGCAATTTGAAAACAACGCCACGAAAGATGCAGACAAGTATTCCCAAAACACCATGCGCCCCGATACGATTATGCGACAGACGGATTCCGATGGAACCGGTGAAATTTTCGTATTGGACGCCAAGTTCTATTCCTACGGAATCGCCAACGGAACACTTCCCGATTCGGGATCCATCACCAAGCAAATCGCCTATGCGGAATACATCG
Source organism: Oscillospiraceae bacterium (assembly GCA_963660275.1). Classification (GTDB taxonomy): domain Bacteria; phylum Fibrobacterota; class Fibrobacteria; order Fibrobacterales; family Fibrobacteraceae; genus Hallerella. The sequence goes on along the minus strand of CAVKXR010000175.1, from coordinate 4,562 downwards.
AAACGAACAAGGACAACGGGAAAAAATTCGGCGTGGACGGATTGCACCTTTACAACGCGTTTCTTCTGCCCTACTGCGCGAAAGACGTCTTGCCGACAAAACCTTACCGAATGAAATTTTTCGGAAAAGCCCATGGGGAATGGAAAAGTCTCGAACAATCTTCAAGCTCCTACCGCCCCTACCATCAAATCGCCGGCATTTTTCTCGATGTAGAATCCGTGATGAAAAACTACAGTTCATCAAAAGCAGCGCAACGCGAACTCGCCGAACTAATCCGCTACAAAATACAGTCCAAGCCTTTCTCAAATTAATCTTTAACAAGCCCGAACCTGCGCTTTCTCACAAAAAACATTTCCGCTAAATCGATAACGCTTCTTTCCGCCACCCAAAAATTATTTATGTTTGCTCACGAAACATTTAGGAGATCGCTATGAGCGAAAAAGAAATTCCCTACAAGATTTATCTCTCGGAAAACGAGATTCCGAACGCATGGTATAACGTTCGCGCGGACATGAAAAACAAGCCTGCGCCGCTGCTTCATCCGGGAACGCACAAACCTCTCACGCTCGACGAACTCACCCCGATTTTCTGCACGGAACTTGCCAAGCAGGAGCTCAACGATACCGACCCGTGGATTCCCATTCCCGAAGAAGTCCGCAATTTTTACAAGATGTATCGTCCGTCGCCACTCGTGCGCGCCTACTGCCTTGAAAAGAAGCTCGGCACTCCGGCAAAGATCTACTACAAGTTCGAAGGCAACAACACGAGCGGCAGCCACAAGCTCAACTCGGCAATCGCCCAAGCCTACTACGCCAAGAAGCAAGGGCTGAAAGGCGTAACGACCGAAACCGGAGCCGGCCAATGGGGAACCGCCCTTTCGATGGCTTGCGCCTACTTCGGGCTTGACTGCAAAGTCTTCATGGTGAAATGCTCCTACGAACAGAAGCCTTTCCGCCGCGAAGTCATGCGCACATACGGGGCAAGCGTTACACCATCGCCGTCAATGACGACAGAAGTCGGCAAGAAAATCAACGCGGAATTTCCGGGCACGACGGGGAGCCTTGGCTGCGCCATTTCCGAAGCCGTAGAAGTCGCGACGCATACCGAAGGCTACCGCTACGAGCTGGGTTCCGTGCTAAGCCAGGTTCTTTTGCACCAGACGGTCATCGGCCTTGAAGCGAAAGCGGCCCTCGACAAATACAACGTTATCCCGGACATGATCATCGGATGCGCAGGAGGCGGTTCCAACCTGGGCGGCCTGATTTCCCCGTTCCTCGGAGAAAAAATTCGCGGCGAAAAGGATTACCGGATTATCGCAGTAGAGCCGGCTTCCTGCCCGAGCTTCACACGCGGCGTCTATGCCTACGACTTCTGCGACACGGGCCATGTCTGCCCGCTGGCCAAGATGTACACACTCGGTTCGGAATTCATCCCGTCTGCAAACCACGCTGGCGGTCTCCGCTATCACGGCATGAGTTCCATTCTTTCACAGGCTTATCACGACAAGCTGATCGAAGCGCGGTCCGTGGAACAGACAAGCGTTTTCAAGGCTGCGGAATACTTTGCCCGCGTCGAAGGAATTCTTCCCGCTCCGGAATCGAGCCACGCCATCAGCGCGGCAATCGACGAAGCGATGAAATGCAAGGAAACCGGCGAATCGAAAACGATCGTCTTCGGCTTGACCGGCACCGGCTATTTTGACCTGAAAGCTTACGAAGCTTACAACAACGGAACCATGTCGGACTACATCCCGACCGATGCGGACCTCAAGAAGAGCATCGATTTGATTCCGCACTTTCCCGGAAACCTGATGTAATCGAATCTTTAAAACGGAAAATCCTCGGCGAGACGCCGAGGATTTTTTTTGTCAAAGCGAAAAATTAACGGTAGCTGACGTTAAACAGCACACCGAAAAAATTTCCATTCCACGCATCACCGCTATCGACTTCGGCATGTTCATAAAACGCTTCAACTCCCAAAGCGCCCCACGAAAAGATTCGCCAATCCTTTCCCGCGGAAATCCGAAATCCAAAGCCGAAATCATCATCCAGCGATTTTTCATCCGCATGGAAGCTCACCGTCCCAACAGATCCGGAGACAAAAAAATCTTTTGGCAGCCAAAAGGAAGCGCCGCCGCCCAGATATAGCCTCGAATGCGAATCCTCATCTTCCGTCGTCAGATAGGCGGCTAGCGACCCGATTCCATAAACCGTCAGGTTTGAAATCGGCGAATATCCGATTTTCCCGTTTAGGACGACATCCTGAAATCCATCAATCCGATAACCGTTATCCCCATAGGCCGAGACCTTTCCTCCATCTGTCCCGGCTCCCGCACTCAAGAAAAATCCTGTACGAGAATTCTCGGCATTTGCCAGCGTTGCGCACAGCAAAGCCCCCATAACCAACCCAAACAATTTCATTTGATATCCTTCTGTTAAATGCGAACGCGGAATTGCTTTCGCATAAAATAATCTAGAAAAAAACGCGCAAAAATTTTTCAGCGGTCCTGACAACCAAAAGTTAATTCCGAAAGCCTTGAACGAAAATCGTTGATTCTTTCCGCCGAACTTTCGCGATGCGGATAGGTGAAATTCGAAAGCAGCACGACAGCCCGCTTCGTTTCCGCATCGGCGACAATGCTCGACCCGGTAAAACCCGTTTTCCCGAACATTCGGGAATGATGGACTTTGCCCATAAATTTTTCCGCATCGAGTTCAAAGCCCAAAGCGGTACAAGCATCTCGCACTCGACCTTCCAGCGCGTTTGTCGAAACCAACTGAAGAACGCCTTCCGGCACGATGCGACGCCCGTTAAACATCCCGTCGCCAAGAATCATTTGTACGAATTTTAACAGATCCGGCACGGTCGAAAACATGCCCGCACTTCCCACCGGAAAAAAGCGACGGAGCTTGAAAGCGCTTTCATCGTGAATTTCTCCCTGGATAATCCGACCGCGCCAAGCGTCCTCTTCTGTCGCCACGATTTCTTCCTTGGAAAACCTTTGCAGCGGATCCCAGCCGGAACGCGACATTCCCAGCGGCTTGAAAAATTCTTCTTCCGCCATTTCCGAAAGAGACTTTCCAGAAAGCCGCATGAGAACGATTCCCAAAAGAATGCTCGCCGGATTCCCATAGTTAAAGACAGTTCCGGGAAAACGGTTAAAATGATACGAAAAGAGAAAATCCAGAATTTTTTCCGGGGGCAAATCCTTGAGAGTGCTCATCGGCCCCCGATAATCCAGACTATGCGTGAGCAAATGTCGAACGAGAATATGCTCGCGATAATTTGTACGCAATTCGGGAATGAAATCCAGAACAGGTTCATCCAAATGCAAGCGTCCTTCCAGAATGCGCTTTAGCGCAAGCGTCGAAGTCGGGCAAACCTTCGTCACCGAAGCGATATCGAACAGGGAATCTTCCGGCGTATTATATGCGCGAACTTCAGAACCTTCCGGCGAAACAAATCCGACAACCGCCTTGGAAAAAACTTTTTCGGCAATCGCCTTTTCAAACAGGCCGTTCAGCGCTTTTTCAAAATTTTCGTTCATGATAAAAAGATAGATTTTCTGCCGACAAATCTTTGGAGAGATTCGTGGAAGAACAAATCGATATTTTGAATGAACTCGGTCAAAAAACCGGAGAATCCCGAGCGAGAAGTGAAGTCCACCGCCTAGGACTTTGGCATCGAACCGTGCACATTTGGCTTTTCGATGCAAGCGGAAAAATTCTTTTCCAGATCCGCGCCCACGACAAGGAAAGCAATCCGAACCTTTATGATACCAGTTGCGCAGGGCATATCTCCGCAGGAGATTCCAGCCTTGAATCCGCCATCCGGGAAATTCGCGAAGAACTCGGATTAGAAAAACACGCCGAAGATTTAACGTATCTTTTTGAATCCAGGCATTCCAGCGTTCTCAACTCCGGGACATATCTGGACAATGAATTCTATGACGTTTATCGAGGCTTCATTTCCGAAAATGAAAAATTGAAACTTGTCCCGCAACCTCACGAAGTCGATGGATTCCGTTTTTTTTCGCCACAAGAATTGCAAGCGGGACTCAAAAAGAATCCCGAAAGATTTGTCAGCCATCCCAAGGATTTTGAATATTTGCTGCACCCACTTGAAATTTCAGGACAAGTCTAATCTATATTAAGCACATGACCCTTCAACAGCTGCGCTACGCCATCGGAATTGCAGAAAGCCCATCCTTTAACAAGGCCGCCGAAAAACTTTACATTTCCCAGCCGTCCCTTACCGCGTCCATTCACGAACTGGAAGACGAAATAGGCATCACCATTTTCAACCGGACAAGCCGAGGCGTTTCGCTCACCCGCGAAGGGGAAGAATTTATCGCGTACGCAAAAGACCTTTACAGGCATTATGAATCCCTGCTAGGCCTTTACGGCAAGAACGGAAAGCGTCGCAAGAAATTTTCCGTTTCCACGCAGCATTATTCGTTCGCAGTCAAGAGTTTCGTGGAGATGGTCAAGAAGTTCCGCTCCGACGAATACGATTTTGAAATCAGCGAAACGAAGACACGCGAAGTCGTCTATGACGTGAGC
>CAVKXR010000174.1:0-5275 GCA_963660275.1 Oscillospiraceae bacterium | reverse complement strand
AGGAATTACGTCAGGAATTCCGAATCCGTGTGATATTCAATTATTCGCTCAGACGTCCCTCATCCCGCTTAGCGTGTCCCACTTCCCTCCAAACCACTGAATCCTGTCTCCTGATTCCTATTAACTCTCCACTAATAACTAACCACTATTCCCTGGCAACTCTTCTCCCTCTTACCTCGTCCCACTTCCCGTTTTACCTACTGATTTCTAATTCCTGTTTTCTGACTTCTCTCAATTTTCAATCATCAACGAATTACTAACTTTATCGTGAAATCTTTGACAAGAAGGTGCTATGTCGCGTTTGCGCGTTTTGGTTCTGATGGGCGGCTATTCTACGGAACACGATGTCTCGGTTTCTAGCGGAACGGGAGTCATTCGGGCGATGGATGAATCCAAATACAATGTACATCCGATTCTAATTCAAAAGGACGGTACGTGGATCTGGTCGTCTCGCGAACTTTCCCCGTATCAGAAGAACAATTTTTCGGAAAACTACTTCTATTCCCTCGAAGGACCCAGCGCACGGAAGGAAAAAAATCCATCTCTTGCGGAGTTGCCCAGTGCCGATATCGCTTTTCTCGCGTTGCACGGCAAATGGGGCGAAGACGGGCATGTCCAGGCTCTTCTCGAAAACTGGAAGATTCCCTATACCGGTTGCGGACTTCTTGCGAGCGCGCTCGCGATGGACAAGGTTCTTTGCAAGGCGGCCTATTCGGCTGCGGGAATTTCCACTCCTCCGTATCGAGTGCTTTTCCGAAACGATTTTTCGGGCGACAAGCTTGTCGAAGCGGCGGATGCGCTGGGATTTCCGCTGGTCATCAAGGATCCGGTCGGCGGATCGAGCATCGGCATGGGAATCGCAAAAGATTTGGACGAAGCGGGTCGGATAGTAAACGATCTGTTCTTGAATTCTCCAAGGCTTCTCTGCGAAAAATTCATCAAGGGAGAAGAAGCGAGCTGCGGCTATATGGAAGGACTCGAAAAACCGCTTCCGCCGACAGAGATGCGCATGACGACTCGGGAATATTTCGATTACGAGGCTAAATATAATGGCGAGTGTCGGGAAGTGACGCCAGCGGAATTTTCGGAAGAGCTGACCTGTCGGATACAGGAACTCGTGAAAAAGGCGCACTTTGCGATTGGCGGCGCGGGATACAGCCGCACGGACGTTCGGATCGATGCGGACGGAAACCTCTGGGCGCTCGAAACGAATACGCTTCCGGGGATGACACCGTCGTCCATTCTCCCGGCTGAGGCTCTCGCCATCGGCATCGACTATTCCCATCTGATAGACAAAATCATCGAAACGAGCCTTCAAATCAAGCGCTAGTATGGAATCTTTTGATTTGGTCCTGGATACGTCCCGGAAGGGAATCGCTCTCGGCATCTACCGGTCGGGCGTCCCTCTGGCTGAATTTTTTGAACCGGAAACCCGCGGGGAAAATCTCGGCGGGGCGTTGGACCGAGCCTTGGATCGGGCCGGCGTTTCGCTCGGGGACATTCGGCGGGTTCTGGTCGCTCTCGGTCCTGGTTCGTTTACAGGGCTTCGCACGGGGATAGCCTTTTGCGAAGGGCTGTGCTTTTCGGGAAAGCGTTCCCTGTTCGGCGTCTCGACGCTTCGGGCGCTGCGCACGCTTTCTTCGGATGAAAATTGCGCGGTCGTTCTGTATGCGCGCACCGGCTATTTTTATGTGGGAACAAAGGACGGCGAATTTTTTGTCTCGGCGGAAGAGGCTTTGCAAAAATTTCGGGAAGAAAAAATCGTTTCTTTTGTCATCGATCGCCGCACTTCCGAAATTCCCGAATGGAAGAATTTTTCCGCTTCCGGGAATTTCTTCGTCCTCGTTTCGGAGGGAAACGAAATCGCTCCGTTTGTCCGCCTGTTTGACGAACTGGAACCGAGCCTTGTGCAGAAGGCGAATTACATCCAACCGTCTTATTATGAGCGCCGCGGCGCGATGGGAGTTCTCCGCTGATGTCCGAATTTGCGATGACAGTCCGTGAAATGGACGAGAATGATGTAGAACGCGTTCTGGAGATCCAGGAAGCGACGCATTTTGAAAGCTGGAAAGAGAAGACGCTCCGCGATCTTTTGCGGAAGACATATACGTTTGCCTATGTCGCCGAAGCTCCGGACGAATCGGGCAACTGGAAAATTGCCGGCTATGCCGTGTTTTCGCTAGCGGCGGACGAGGCGGAACTTCTCGCCATTTCGACTGCGAGGGAATTTTATCGAAAGGGAATCGCTACGGAGCTTTTTGCCGAAGGCGAAGAGGCTTTGGCGGATGCCGGTGCGCGGACTTTTTATCTCGAAGTCCGCGAAGGCAATGCTCCGGCGATAGCCTTTTATCGGAAGCTGGGATTCGACAAGTGCGGAATGCGGGAATCCTACTATGCAGACGGTGAAAACGCCGTTCTGATGTCCCGCCCTCTCTAACGGGAAAAATGATAATGTATATTGGACGCTATGAGCCGCATCTTTAAACCAGTCGCAGACGTTCGAAAGGAAAAAAGCCGGAAGCGCTTCTTGACGCGGGCGAAAGTCGGAACTCTGCTCGCTCTGATAGTTATCGCCTTTTACCTGCTGATTTCGTATAGCGGGCGTTGGCTCGTCCGGGATGATTCGTTTGGGCATGTCGTCTGGGCTGTTATTTTGGATGGACAAAGCGGGGACTTGGAACGTTCGGACTTTGCCGCTGACTTGGTGCGCGAAGGTCGGGCGGATTCGCTTCTGGTGCTTGGACGGCGGGTTTTCCGCGACAGGAACAATGCGGATTTCTATGCGGAGGATTTGGAGCGTATCGGCGTGGATGCCGGGCGTTTGTTTGTTTTTCGCCATGACGATCCGAGTACGCTCGAAGAAGCGGTTTCGACAATTCCCTGGTTGAAGCGTCGGATGTCTGCAAACGATACGGTCCTGCTCATCACGGGCGCTCCGGCTACGCGTCGGGCGGCTTTCATCTTCAATAGGCTTGCTGGCGGGCATCCTGTCTTCGTGACCGCGGACATGCACAATTGGCGCTACAATGCGGGCAGCTGGATTTTTGAACGGGAGTCCCGGAAAAATTGGCTCCGCGAATGGGCGGCAACCTTCAATGCGAAATGGGAACTTTTGTTCGTCGATACCCTGGATGTTTCAAACCGCCCGCTCCGCGAACCGATTCCTTGGCGCTCTGCCCCGGAACCTGTCAAAAGGGAATCCGTCAGACCGGAAAAGCTCGTTTCCATTCGGGAGGCGATTGCGCTCCAGGATTCTGCGGTTAAAGAAGTTCGCGAGGAACGTTCACTTGAAAAGCGGGGCGACATGTTGCCCGATACCACAGGAAATTCCCGATGAAAAAAATCTTTCTGCTTTTTTCCCTGGCGCTTCTTTTCGCCTGTTACAGCCCGGAACGCTACGAGGCGGACAGCGCGTCAAAAGGCGAGAGCAGCCGGTCGGATTTCGGAACTCTTTTTGACGTGAACGGCGGACACCAGATTTGCAATCCCTCGGTGACGATGGACGAGGAAAACTTCCCGGCGTCGATGCTTTGGCTGAACTTTTCGGGAACGCTGAACGTAAGCGATGCTCCGAAAGGCTTCTCGACTAGCAAGGTCGGGGAACATGACCGCCTGACTGTTTCCGATACAGCGGGCAAGGTTCTCTGGTTTCTGATGACCGATTCCGTTCCCGGCGTCGAATGTGAATTTCAGGATCCCGAGTGGAGTGCGGACGGACGCTTTGTTGTCGCCCTGGGAGGCTTTAACGCCAAAGGTTCCAAAGGCTGCGATGAAGTCGAATATGGAATTTTTGCCGCGCGGCTTTCGGACAATGCGACGTTCTTTTTGGTCGATAGCTCTGTCGGAGAATATGCGGACCCGCATTTGTGGGTCGGCGCTCCCCAGGCGGAAATCGATTCGACGGATTCCCTGCAAATGTTTTTCGGAACGGACGAGGTGAAGCTTGTCTATTCGGACGGCTCAGGACTTGTGTATGTGGATTATGCGAAAAGCGCAAAGCCTGTCAAGCTTTTTAAGCCCGATTCCGTTCGAGGAGATGAACTGGGAAATCCGCTGATTTCGCCCGATGGAAATTTTGTCGCTTACCATCGCCTGAGTTCTTCGTATGCGTGGAATTCATACTTGCAGGAACTTTCGCCTGAATCGAGACCTGTCGAGATGGAAAAGTCCGGCGAGATGATTTCAAATCCGGTTTTTCCGCATTGGTGGAGTTTTAACGGTCGGCAATTTGTTGTCTGGGCGGAGTTTGCGCCTGGAAATTCCTACTTGAACAAGAGCGATTTGCTCAAGGAATCCACGTGGAACGCTTCGGTCGGCAGGACGGCGATGCGCGAAGTTTCCGTGAACGCGTCCGCTCCGAGCGACATCTCTGTCGAATGGATCGGAGATGTCCGGGAAGTCGCTCCGGTTCCGCTGATCGGTGGACGTTCCCCGAGCGGGCATTTCGTTTCGACCGGTACGAACAACGGCTACTTGCTTTATATTCCCTGAGGAGATGCCCGATGAAAAAAGTTCTATCCATCGCTTTGGTTTCTGCCTTGGGACTTTCTCTCTCCCTGCTTGTCCCGAACGTTCCCCAGACCCCGTGGCAATCGATCGGCGGTTGCGGCGCGGGCGGTGGCGGAGGCGGAACTTCGGACGGAATCAAGTGGATTGGGCAAGGGGTAAACGGTGGCCTCGTCGAAGCGGAAATCTTTACCAAGATGAATGTCGGCGAGAACTATTCCGCGTTTACGTTTACGCCCCGGTTTTCCTTCAAGCCCCTGTGGACGACTTCGGTCGGAATCACGGTTCCCTTCATGACGCACCGTGGCGAGGTCCAGTATCGCACGAACCAGGCTCCGCTCGACCGCACGACCGGAGGCATCGGGGACGTTTCGATCGACGTTTCGCAAATCGTCGGTAGCGGTGGTGCAGCGAACCTTTCGCTTGCCCTCACGATTCCGACTGGCCAGTATGACATCAAGCGGGGAACGGACGCTTCGCAGGAATTTCTCCCTACGGGTTTCCAGAAAGGTTCGGGCGTCTATTCGGCGGCTCTCGGATGGAACTATACCCGCGACACGGAAAACGGGATGTGGCTCTACTCGCTCACCTATACGCATCCGTTCAACATCCGCTTTGGCGGTGAAAACGAGTTCAACGATTCCTACTTCAAGGATTACGATACGAAAGGAGATGACCGCTTTGAATACCATTTCAAGTGGTATGGCGAAAACGATTTGGGAGGCTTTACGCCGTCGAGCGTTTCGGCGAGCATCGCCTACGCTTACCG
>CAVKXR010000173.1:0-5321 GCA_963660275.1 Oscillospiraceae bacterium | reverse complement strand
TAAGATGTCCGCGTCACGTGCCAAACAGAAATGTGCGGTTTTAAAAGCGGAATCATTTCTTCAAGAGCCTTATCCTTTAAAGCCCCGAAGACACAATGAAATTTTTTTTGCGGATAATACAACTCGAGCGATTCGGCAAGCCGCTTGACGGCATGGGGATTATGCGCGCCGTCCAAGAGCCAACAAAAGTTTCCGTTCGCATCGACAAGCTTTTGCATTCGCCCGACCCACAGAGATTCCTTGAGCGCGTTCCTTGCCGTATTTTCGTTGAAGCGGTCTTTTAAAAAAGCCTTTGCCGCGGCAAACGAAAGCGAAGCGTTTTCGATATAGTGATGGCCGGGATTCGGAACATTTAAATCTTCGATTGTCTCGGGGCAAATCAACGTCGCCGGAATTTTTCGTACAAATTCTTTGGCAAACCGGATAAGTTCCCCTCCGATTTGACCGACAAAAACTGTCGAATCCGGAGCGAGGATTCCCAGTTTTTCCCGTAAGATATCCTCTTCTGTCCCCCCGAGAAGTTCCGTATGTTCAAGCCCGATGCTCGTGAGAATGCCCCACTTTCCGCAAGCGGTCCGCGTTGAATCCAGCCTTCCGCCAAGTCCCGCTTCGACAACTGCGCAACCGACACGCCTTTCGGCAAAGAACAGAAAACAGGCAAGCGTGAGCGCTTCAAAAAACGAGATGCGCACCTGCAGCGATTCGGAAGCGTCCCGAACCTTTTGCATCAGGCGGTCGAAATCCTCCTCGGAAACGGGATTTCCATCGATGCGAATCCGCTCCCGAACATTCACCAAATGCGGACTTGTGTAAAGCCCTGCGGAAATGCCATGCGCAGAAAGGATGTTCGAAAGATAAAACGCCGTGGAACCCTTTCCGTCCGTACCGACAACATGAATCGTTTGAAAACTTTTCTCCGGATGCCCAAAGGCAGCCAGCAACTTCTCCATATTCTTCAGGTCGCCCGTCATTCCCAAAGGCGCCAGGGAACGGAGATAATCAATGCCGAAATTTTTCATCGTCTAAAATTTAGCTAACATTAAAAGAAACAAGCGAGTTTCTATGAGTGAAGAAGCACTGGAAAAAGCCTGGAGCGATCATTCGCGCCTCTGGAAGCAAAACCTCTGGGTTTACCCGGTCATCAGCCGCCGGGCAAAAGGTCTATCGATCGGCATCAACCTCAATCTCGACAAGCATTGCAATTTTAGTTGCGCCTACTGCCAGGTCGATCGGACGATTCCCGGACCAAAAGAAAAAATCGACATTCCCCGGATTGAAACGGAAATCGAGAACATCATCGCCGCTTACGAAAAAAACGGCCTCGCAGACTTTTCCTCTTTTCAAAATGTCGAAGAAGAAAAGCGGGAAATCAAGGACATCTGCCTTTCGGGAGACGGCGAAAGCACGATGGCTCCGGAGTTTTCGGAAGTTTGCCGTCTGATGCGCCAAATCCAGGACAAATACAGCCGCTATCCCCTGCAACTCACGCTCATCACCAATTCGACGCTTCTCGACAGGCCAAACGTTCAAAAAGGTCTGGCTCTTCTCACCGAGAAAAAAGGCGAAATCTGGGCAAAGCTCGACGCAGGCAGCGAATCCTGGTATCAAAAAATCAGCCGTTCCCGCGTTCCCTTGGAAAAGATTCAGGAAAATATCGAAGCGACCGTCAAGAAATTCCCGATTCGAGTCCAGACGATGCTCTGCCAAATCGGATCCGAATTTCCCGACGAAAACGAAATTAATTTATATGTAAACCGGCTAAAGCGAATCTATCTTTCCTGCCCGCGGAATCTGCTCGGCATCCAGCTCTACGGTGTAGTCCGCCACACGGCGCTTCCCGATGTCCACCCGATCGAAAAAACATTCTTTACGGAAGTCGCCAAAAAAATCCGGTCAGAAATTCCCACGGAAATCGAAATTTACTAGTTAAAGGATGTCTCTGTTTTGCAGCACGCCGTGCGAAAGCGTCAAGCGGCGAAACGGGCTGTTCAGATAAAAATCCGGGTTATGCGTCGCCATAAGAACCGTCGTTCCCCGCGCATTGATTTCCTTGAAAATTTCAAAAACTTCCCGGGCATTTTCCGGATCCAGGTTTCCCGTCGGTTCATCGGCGAGAATCAGGTATGGATTGTGCACCATCGCACGAGCAATGGCAACGCGCTGCTGTTCGCCGCCCGAAAGCGTATAAGGCATGGAAAGCCTTTTCTGGGAAATCCCCACCAGCGAAAGCGCATCGAAAACCTTTGCGTTCAGCTGTTTCGGAGGCGTCCCCGTAATGCGCAAGGCCAAGGCGACGTTTTCAAAGACATTTCTATCCGGCAAGAGCTTGAAATCCTGGAAGACAATCCCGATGCGACGCCGAAGTTCCTGAACATCCGCCTCTGTCGCCGTCTTGGAATCGAAAACGATATCCTTCGAAAACTGCACCATGACTTCGCCACCGTGAAACGCATCCGGTCGCTCGTCCATGTAAATCAGCTTGAGAAGCGTCGATTTTCCGGCCCCGCTGTGCCCCGTCAGAAAAACAAATTCCCCCTGTCCGATGCGAAGCGTTACGTCGGAAAGCGCTTTCCAGCTGTCCTCATAGGTTTTCGTCACATGCAAGAACTGGATCATGCAAATCAATCCTTCATGCGGATTTCGATATGCACTTCGTCACGCCACTTCTTGACAAATTCCCGTAGCTTCTTGTCTTCCATGTAGTTGATGGCGAACATTTCGATTTTCATGTAGTCTTCTTCGAGCGTGTAGTCGCGAACCTGCTTCAGGTCTTCCAAGCGGAGCAGGTGATATTCATTCTCCGCCAGGAACGGTTCCGAGACTTCGCCCACGGAAAGGTTTGAAAGCACCGGCAGGAACAGCGTATCGACATCCGTCTTTTCCAGCCAGCCGAGATTTCCCCCGTTGAAATTGGACGTCTTATCGACGCTGAACTTTTTTGCGGCATCGGAAAAAAGCGAATCCGAAGTCAGGACGGTTCGCAGCGAATCCGCAAATTTCAGTACGCGGTTCGAATCCGCAGCCGTCGGAACGGTCTGCAAAAGAATCATCGCGGTACGAACGCCGTCTTCTTTCCGCCCGATGACCCGAATGATTGTCCAGCCGCGTTCGGTCTTCACCGGGTTCGGCGTATATTCCCCGTTGCCAACGGTCTTGATTGCCCGCTCATAGACAGGATCCAGAAGACCTTTCTGGAAATATCCGATGTCGCCGCCCTTACTTGCCGTCGAATCCTGGGAATGGTTCTTAGCAAGAACTTCCCACATCATGCCGTGATCCAGGGAATCGATCAGCCGTTCCGCTTCACGCCGCACCGAATCCACGACAAGCGAATCGGGTTCGATTTTCAATGCGATATGGGAAAGGCGCATACAGTTGTACTGGCGCGGGATGGAATCCTTGTAATGCTCGTAGAACTCCGCGACCTCCTTGCGGGTGGGCTTGATTCCGCCGGCGTACTTTTGCCGAATCCGTCCGATAGTCATCTGCTCGCGAATCTGCTTGCCGAGATTTTCCCGATACTGCACCATGCTCATCCCGAGCTGCGCACGAACCGCCCGTTCGAGAGTTTCCATGCTGATATTTTGCCGCGCAGCCAAATTCTGCAGATGCTGCGAAACGCGCAATTCGACATCCTCGTCCGTGACCTGGATGGAATCCCTATCGACCCGCGAAAGCAGAACCTTGTCATCGATTAATTTGTCCAGAACAAAAGCGACCTGCTCCTTTTCGGACATCTTGGCCGCATCCGCCGAGTTCTGGAACTGGTAGAGATTCTCCATTACTTCGGAACGCATGATAGGCTTTCCATCGACAATCGCCGCAATGGACTCGAAAAGTTCCGGAGCGGCAAAAAGGGAGGATGCCAAAAAAAGAACGAAACCGATACGGAATGATTTTTTCATAGAAACTCAATGGGTTGCGGATTGGGAAATTTCTTCGGGATAGATAAAAATCGCCTGCCGTTTCTTCACGGAATCCTTGAACGCCGCGATAAATTTTTTGCGTTTGGCATTTGCCGCAAGGGTCCGTGCAAGATCCGCGACATCCGCAAACGGACGGACCGTTCCCGAATCCACTTTGGACATGACGATGACGCTCTTGAGATTTTTCCCGCAGGTTTTCGGCGGCGTAATTTTCCCGACAGAGAGCGTTCCCAAATCGACTGCCGGGCAGTCCAGCGGAAAGACCGTCACCGAATCAAAGCTTTCCACATCGCGGACAAGCCAATTTTTTTCAGGCTTCGCAAGGACCGTCTTCTTCGCCATCGGGCCGTAATATTTCCACGCCGTCGAGCCGCTCATATAGGTGATGACCGCCACATCGTAAATGTTCGCGTTCAAGGCAAACTGTTCGGGATGCTCGTCGTAATAGGCAGCAACATCGGATTCCGAAATGGAAAGCGTATCCGTCACCTGCGCAAAATACGCTCCGAGAACGATTTTCTTTTTGGCGTCTTCCAAAAGGCGCTTCACCTCCGGCAAATCCCCGACACCGTCAGACAAGGCGCGTTCATAGACCGATTCGCGGTTCACCCAGTTTTCGACCAGTTCCATCCGGGTTTCAAACGGAAGGGAGTCCCAGTCCCCCTTTTCGTTCAGCCGGGAAAGTTTCAGCTCCGAATTTTCCACGCGCGCAAGCGTCGGGTCGGAACCTTCGCCCAAATTTTTGCAGGAGATCAGGCAAAGTACGAAAAGGATGGAAAATAGGGAAAAACGCATTGCCCACAAATTAGAAAATTTTGAAAATCAGCGTCCCTTGAAGCGGTCCCGCAACTTGAGCAAAGCGTCCTTTTCGATTCGTTCTTCGGGAGCGTTCGCAAGCATCGAGCGTTTAAACCGCAAAAGTTCAAACTGTTCAAGTAAAATCTGCAACGCGACTTTCGCCTGAAAAATCGGCAAACCGCCCTCCGCCTTTTCGGAACGGGAAAGCAGTTCCCTCGCATTTTTCAGTTCAAAGTCCTTGAGGAAACGCCCCGAAAGATACGGGGAAAAGGCTTCGCGAAAAGCCTTGGCGGTCGGAAGGGAGAGCGGTTCGCTCCAATCCGGCAAAGGCTTTTCCGAAGCGAGAAAAGCGGAAATCATCCGTAAGCGGGCATAAAGATTTTCTTCCGAGGCAAGTCTTGTGGCAAGATTTAAAACCGCAGCGGAAACCTTTTCACCCCGGCGAAAACCGACGAATGTTTCGCGAAACTTTTCCCAAGCGAGAACAAAAGCCGAAATTCCGAGATAGGATGCGTCAAAAACCATGCGAATCAAGCCTTCGCGGGAAGCAGTCTCCAAGCTTGTCTTCGAAGAGGATATGTCGGAAAACGCCCGGAC
>CAVKXR010000172.1:0-5325 GCA_963660275.1 Oscillospiraceae bacterium | reverse complement strand
CCCCAAAGCGGACAATGCCGGCGAGTTCCGGGTTGCCGGACTCCGCGCTGTTTCCAAGCGAAGTTCTCGAATCCGTACAGGCGACAAAAACGACGAACAGAAAAAGAACGCCCAGCCAAAGAAAACGGCAATGTCCAAGTCGATACAACACCATTTTCAAATATATATCAAAAAATGTCGTTTGCAAAAGAAAAGCGAATTAGCGTTGTCCACAGACAATGGATTTCGAGCGTTAATTCCGGTTTTCCGCCCAGTGCAAAAGAACCATGATATCCGAGGGACGAATGCCCGGGATGCGGGACGCACTGCCGACGGTGAGCGGCCTTGCGGAAGATAAACGTCCGCGGCTCTCGATTGAAAGCGCAGCGATTTTCGAATAGTCCGTATCAGGGGAAAGCTTCACGCGGTCCATCTTCTTTTCGTGCTCAATTTCCTTTTCCTGACGGGCGAAGAATCCTGCGTAAGCCTCTTCGGCAAAAAGGTTCCAGAGGTCGCGGCGAAGAAGCGCATTTTCCGGGACGAATTTTTTGAAAAAGGCTTCGGGGTCGATTTTCGGGCGGCGGAGAATCGTGTTCAGGCGGACCGATTCGCGGACGGGAGCTTCCCCAAAGGATTCGAGGAACGGGTTGATTTCCAAAGCGGTCACGGGTGTCTCGGCGAGAAACTTCCTGACGCGCGACATCTCTTCCTTGCGCACATTCCACCTTTCAAAATCCGCATCGTCGATCATCCCGATTTTCCGGGCGCGGTCCTTGAGGCGGGAATCCGCATTGTCCGACCGCAGAAAGAGCCTATATTCGGCGCGGCTCGTAAACATCCGGTAAGGTTCGTCCAAAAGAAAATGCGAAAGGTCGTCCGCCATGACGCCGATGTAGCTCTCGGAGCGTCCGAGAATAAACGGTTCCGCCCCGCCGCTCTTGAGAGCCGCGTTGATTCCGGCGACGATTCCCTGCCCCGCGGCTTCCTCGTAGCCGCTCGTGCCGCAGACCTGCCCCGCAAAATAAAGCCCCGGAATTTCCTTGCATTCGAAAGTCGGGTAGAGTTGCGTCGCATCAATGCTGTCGTATTCCACCGCATAGCCTATCTGCATGACGCGCGCATGGGTAAGCCCCGGAATCGTCCGCAGCGCGGCGAGCTGGACATCCGCCGGGAGGCTCGAACTGAAGCCGTTCAGGTAGATGCGCGAAACATCCTTCGTTTCCGGTTCGAGAAAGAGCTGGTGACCGTCCTTGTCGCCGAAGCGGTTTATCTTGTCTTCGATGCTCGGGCAGTAGCGCGGGCCTTTTCCCTGGATGCGCCCCGAAAACATCGGGCTGTCTTTAAATCCCGTGCGCAGAATTTCGTGCGTTTTCAGGTTGGTGCGGGTTATCCAGCAGACATTTCCGTTGTCGATCGGGTTCGTGTGGCGGTCGCTCATCGGCCAGGGATTTTCGTCTCCGGGCTGGACCTGGATTTCGTCAAAATCAACCGTCGAAGGATCGATGCGGCTGGGAGTTCCCGTTTTCAGGCGGCGCAAGCGGAGACCGTTTTCCCGGATGGATTTCGAAAGGGCGTCCGCGCTCTTTTCGCCGACGCGCCCACCGATGCTCGTTTCGAGACCGGTGAACATCTTGGATGCGAGAAACGTTCCGCTGGTGACGACAAGGGTTTTCGTCTCGTAGCGGTCGCCGTTCACAAGCTGGAGTTCGAAATTTCCGTTCGCCATCCGAGTGAACGCGGCGAGTTCCCCTGCGATAAGCCGAAGCCCGGCGCAGTTTTCCAAGGTTTCTCGCGCGATACGGCTATAAGCCTTGAGGTCGCACTGCGCCCGAGGTCCCCAGACGGCGGGTCCCTTGCTCTGGTTCAGCATCCGGAACTGGATGCCGGCCTTGTCCGTGAGAATCCCCATGAGACCGCCCAATGCGTCGATATCGCGAACGATCTGCCCCTTGCTCACCCCGCCGACCGCCGGGTTGCAGGACATCCGACCGATAGCGTCCAAGTCCATCGTGACCATCGCCGTCCGCGCACCGATCTTCCACGCCGCATGGGAAGCTTCGATTCCGGCGTGTCCGCCGCCGATCACCACAACATCAAACCGTTCGAGAATTGCACTCATCGCGAGCCTTCTTTTTGAACGGCAAATTTAGAAAACCCCTTGCCAAGCGTCGAAGCATAGTCTATCTTTTTGACATGCAAAGCGCAAGAATCATCAATCTCTGGTGGCGTCGGACTTAGAACAAGTCCGGTTTTTGTGCTGTGCGCGGGTTTTAGAACCTTCCGGACTTGTTTCGGAAGGTTTTTTGTTTTTTCACAGAAGGAAACCAATATGGAAAGCAATCAAGGCTTCTTCGACAGATTCGGCGGCAAATACGTCGCCGAGGTACTGAGGCGTCCGCTCGACGAGCTCGAACAGGCGTTTCACCACTACATGAAAGATCCCAAGTTCCTCGCGGAACTTCACGAGATCCAGCGGGATTATATCGGGCGCGAAACTCCCCTGCTCTTTGCGCCTCGCGCCACGGAACTTCTCGGCGGAGCGAAAATCTACATCAAGCTCGAAGGTCTCGCGAACACGGGTGCGCACAAGATAAACAACGCCATCGGGCAGGTGCTTCTCGCGAAATACATGGGAAAGAAGCGCATCATCGCCGAAACGGGCGCCGGGCAGCACGGAGTCGCAACCGCCGCGGCATGTGCGAAACTCGGAATCGACTGCACGGTCTATATGGGCGAAATCGACGTCCGCAGGCAACAGCCGAACGTCGCTTCCATGGAGCTTTACGGTGCAAAGGTTTGCCCCGTGGCAAGCGGAGCACGAACGCTCAAGGACGCCGTGAACGAAGCGATGCGCGACTGGGCGGCACATCCGGATTCCACGCATTATGTCCTCGGATCCGCTCTCGGACCCGCGCCTTTTCCCGACATCGTCCGAACGTTCCAATCCGTCATCGGCGAAGAAGTCAAGCGGGAATGCGAGCGCAGGAACATCGATATAGGAGCGATGGTCGCTTGCGTCGGCGGAGGTTCCAATTCGATCGGATTCTTCAGCCCGTTCATCGACCGGGATTCTCCGAGGCTCATCGGCGCAGAAGCTGGCGGCATCGGCCCGAACATCGGCGAAAACGCGAGCCGCATGACCGGAAACGCGAGCCGCGAAGGCATCGTGCAAGGCTACAAGAGCCGCTTCCTCATCGATGCGGACGGACAGTCGCTCCCGACGCGTTCCATCTCCGCGGGGCTTGACTACATGGGAATCGGTCCGCAGCTCGCCGCCCTCGGAACCAGCGGACGCATCGAATTCATGAGCATCCTCGACAGGGACGTTCTCGACGCGGTGAGCTTCTTCGCGAAAAACGAAGGAGTTCTCTTCGCCCTCGAAAGCGCCCACGCCGGAGCCGCCGCCATGAAAATCGCGAAGCAGATTCCGAAAGACAAGGCGATTATCATCAACATGAGCGGGCGCGGAGACAAGGACGTATTCATCACCAGCCCGGAATTCCGGCCCGCGGAATGGAAGCGCTTCCTCGAAAGCGAACTCGAACGCCTGAACGAAAACAAGGACATCCACAACGCGAAACTGATGGGAGAAAACTAATGGAAAAGATTAAACTGATGAGCCATCTCGTCGCAGGCTACCCGACAGACGAACTCTCGTTCGCCGCGGCAAGTGCCATGGTCAAGGGTGGTGCGGACATTCTCGAAATCCAGCTCGCTTTCAGCGATCCGTCGGCGGACGGTCCCGCCATACAGAAAGCCTCGACCGAAGTGCTTTCCAGGAATTACCGCGTCCGAGACAGCCTAGCCTTTATCGCAAAAGTTCACGAAGCCTTTCCGCAAACGACCATCTACCTCATGAGCTACGGCTCGCTCGTCTATACGCCCGGAGTCGAAAACTTCTGCAAAGCGGCAAGCGAAGCGGGTGTCCGCGGCATGATCATCCCCGACCTGCCATTCGACTGCGACGAAGGTCTTACTCTCGCCTGCAAAAAATTCGGCATGGAAAACATCCCGGTCGCAAGCCCGAGCATGAGCGAGGAACGTCTCTCGAAAATGGCCCACGCCGGATTTGCGCACATCTACGCGTCGCTCCGCGTCGGCATCACGGGAACAGAAACGGTCATCGACAGCGGCACGCTCACCTTTCTCAAAAAGGTCCGGGCGGGAGGCTCCCAGGTTTACGGCGGATTCGGGATTTCCACGGGCGAACAGTCCAAGGCGCTTGCAGGTTCCGTCGATGGCGTTGTCGCAGGATCCGTATTCGTCCGGCTCATCGAAAAAAACGCTGCCGACAAGAAAGCCCTCGCCGAAGCCGTCGAAGCGAAAGCCCGGGAACTCTGCGGTCTGTAAAGTTCACACACAAACAAAACGAAACTCCTTTCCCGAATTTCGGGGCGGGAGTTTTTTATTTAAGACAGATTTTATTTTTCAGCAAAAAATTTTCCGGAAAAATCACTTGGCTTCCAGGCATTTCAGGGAACCCATCATCAGCATGGCCGCCATACTTTCTTGAGAATTGACAACCGCTTTCAAGAAAGACCGCAAGGTATATTCTTTCTTGATTGTCGCCACCATGCATCTTGCCACAGAAAGGGGCAAACCCTGTTCATTAAAGAAATTGACCATGTTCTTTTCAATTTCCGGGGTAAACTTTTCCGGCAAGCACTCCAATTTAAACTCCGCTCCCCAAAAAGAATTCTGATCGGGAAATCCTTGGCGCATCACCATATCGATAAAGCGCGGCTTGTCAGAAAGCATTTTGTCGTAAGCGCAGCCGCAGGTCTTTTGCAAAGAGATTGTTCCCAAAAAATCACTTTTGGTTTCCGCGCATTCCTTTACAAAGTTCTTTTTCGGAAAATTCTTCTTGAAGTTGTTTACAAATTCAGTCGCCTCGGCCTCGGAAACGCTGGCCGCAGGAGCGGTAGAATCTTGCGAGAAGTCGCTTTCAACGGGCAGTTCCGTTTCGGGCGATTTCACCGCGAGATCGCATTCCGTCGAAGCGTTCGAAATGTACTTCACGAAGTCGGGATGTTCAATCCCTCTGCGCAAATCCGAATCGAACTTTTGGTACGTTTCTTCGCTGTAACGCAGCTGCAATTTGTCCAGCACGCACTCGCAAACCTCCCGGTTGGCATTTTCCGAACAATCGTTCACGAACTGGAACTTTAACATCGGCGAATAGGTGTAATTTTTCACCTTGCTGCTTTTCCCTACGAGAGAGGCGGCCCCGTCCGCAAACACAAAAACCGGGCTTATATGACATTTGGGTACCTAGATTCTTTCTAACCCTTTGTCATTCTTGATGTTAGAGTAGATTTTTCTTTTTATGGGAAAAATCTGCTTTTT
>CAVKXR010000171.1:0-5346 GCA_963660275.1 Oscillospiraceae bacterium | reverse complement strand
TTGAGGGATTTTTGAATATCGGAATAGCGGGATATGACGAACGTGTCACGTTGTTTCCCGTTCGCCCTTCGGGTTCTCGCGATGCTCGAATCCCATGCTCGCTGCTATTCGCTTCGCTCATCGCTCGCATGTCGAACCAGGGTCCTCATCCCGCACGAGGCTTAAACAAAAAAAGAAGAACATTTTTAAATGTTCTTCTTAATCGGAATAGCGGGATTCGGACCCACGACCTCTTGCTCCCGAAGCAAGCGCTCTACCAGGCTGAGCTATATTCCGGAGACGCCCCTATTTTAGAAAAATTTTGACGAGTTCGCAAGGGGAAATATCAAAATTATTTCATTTTCGTCTTCTGTCGCGCGGAATGACGCAAAAGGAATTGCTCTTTCCGATTTTCATGATGCTCGAACCGGAATTGTTCGGCTCGGTTTTGTAGAACAGCACGCGGTGGCGCCAGACGGTCGCTACTTTCTTGTCGATGATATGCTTGACATTGCCGTATTCCGGGTTTCCGCCACCGTGGATGATGCGGAGAACGGAGAGGCCGGCGCGAGCCATTCCGTCCATCAGGTTTTCGACGGCTGCTGCGGCTTCTTCGGCGACGTAGCCGTGTAGGTCGATTTCTTCTTCGGGTTCCGGGAAGTTCCATGCGGCGGGGTTCTTGCGGGGCTTCTTGAACTTGCTCACCTGCGCTCGCTGCTTTTCTTCTTCGCGCTTTTCCGCTTCGATGGCGAAATCCTTGTCTTGGAGTGGGTGACTATCCATCCATTCAAGCTGGCGCTTTTCGTTTTCGGTCATTTCATCGTTCATATTTCTCCTCGGGTAAAGTTTCGGTGGTAGTTCCATGTCCATTCATCGGGATGCTCGGAAATCCAATTGGATATTTCACTTGCGATGTCGTCTGTCGTCTGTTCCGGGTTGGACTTTGGCGGGTAGAATGTTTCGAACCGGACGATGTGCCCCGCTGTCGAACGGAAAATGCGGAACGTCACGATGCCTGCTCCCATCGATTGGACTTTGATCGGCAGTCGTAAAAAAAGTTCTGCGGGCTTTCCTAAAATCTGGACAGGATTTCCCCGGCTGTCGGTTGCCTGATCGACCAGCATCGCGAGAATGCCTTTGTTCTTGAAAAATTCCCGAATCGTCTGGGAAACGGAACTTGTTTCGCGTTCTTCAAGGCCCGGGGCTTTTCGAATGTCGTGCAAAATCTGCGTGAGAGCCTTGTCCTTGAAGCTGTGCGTAAAAAGATAGACATGATTCGAGTAGCGCGTGAGAATCCGGTGCATGATTTCGAATGCGCCTTGGTGAATGCCCATGGCGACGACAGGAATTCCGCTTGCAAGCGGTTCGCGAATCACTTCTTCCCGCTCGAAACGAACCTTTTGAAGCGCCTTGGGCAAACGGCAAAGGTAGCGCAGCGAATCCAGATAATTTGTGTACAATGAGAAAAATACTTTTTTCGGAGAAGTTTTCCTGTCTAGCCCGGTCGCTTCGAGATGTTTCTTCACACGTCCCCAGGCCCTTTTTCTGTGCGATAAACGGTATATCGGATAGAAAATTTCAAACAAAATAAGTTCAAACGGCTTCGGCATATACAGAAGCGCAAGAAGAATTATTTTGTACGCAATCCGCATGGAGCTTCACACAAATTAAGTTCGAAACCTTGGGTTTAACCTTCGGAAAATTCGAAGATGCCTCGCCCGAGTTCGCGCCTAAAGACTTCTTCGGAAAGATTTTCCCCAGCGTAGGTCAGCCTCGGGGAAATTTCGTAGTACTTTCCCGGTTTTACTTCGACCTTTGCCTTTTCGAGCCAGTAGCGGTGAAGTTTTCCGAGCATTTGGCGGGCGGACTTCGGAGAATCGTTTCCATTTGCGTTTTTAATCGGAGCGAATTCGTCTTCGCGTTCCACGCCGTAGGGGAGGACTTTTCCGAGAAGCGGAAAAACGTCGAGCAGGAACTGTTCAAATTTATAGCAGCCTTCGACGCCGTTTACTTTTTTTCGGGCGACGTGCCAGGGAAGTTCTTGAGCCGAGATTTTGCGGAGAGCGTCCATACGGAAAACGTACATTCCCGTGTTGCCTCCGTCGTATTCGATCGAACCGTCTGAAAGCTTTGCCGTGCGCAGTTCTTCGGAAATGTCCGAGTATTCGAGGACAGCGGGTTTCGAGTTCCGGTAGGCGAAAATCCCGATTTTTTCGTCGGGAGTTAATTTGTGTACAACCTTTGCCGCACAGGGGGCGATGCCGTTTGCGGCGAGCGCTCCGACGAAAGCCGGGTCGCACATCTTGACAAGCGCATTGTCGATGTTGTGCAAAAAGACGAACCGCACGCCTTTTTCGACAAGCCAGGCGAGAGTTCCGCTCATGGCTAGCGCCCGGAAGCATCCGCCGTTTCCGTCCGGGACTTCGACGAAGTTTCCGTTTTCGTCCTTGAGCGGTGTTCCATCGGGCATTAATGTGCAGAGCATTCCCTGGTCGAAGAACCGGATGTAGTCCCGATTGTAGCCGAAGTAGGAATGTTCCTCGAAATGTCTGACGGTCGCTTCGCGGTTTAAAGGCGATGTCATGATGGCCCAGGGAATCGGCTTTCCCGCCTTTGCGCCCAGGTTCATGAGGCGTCGAGCCTGCAAGCGGAAGAGTGTCGCGTGGCTGGGAAGTCCAAAGTCGTAAGCGCCTTTCGGACCGTCGAATCCGAGTCGCGAACCTTGTCCGCCGGCGAGCGAGAATGCGGCGACCGCACCCTGCTTTAAAAGGAGACTGCCCGTTTCGAAGAAAAATTCAAGCCGCCTGTCTTCCGAAGCGAGCGTAAACGGCATGGGACGAATCTTGTCGTCTGCTTGCGGAGCGGCGGGATTTTCTGTCGAAAATTTGGCGTAGAGCTTTTGAACTAGGGAAAGATCGGGATTTGACATCAGCGGATTCCAAAGAAGATGACGAAACTGAGGATGAGCGCAAAGATGCTCACCAGGTGCATTCGCCAGACGATTTTCGAGTTCATCAGCGGCTTGGAAGCAAAGCGCCCGTCCCATTTTTTCTGGTAATGATGATGGAGCGGCGCGCAGAGGAAGAGGCGTTTTCCGGTGCCTGTCCTGAACCGCGTAAACTTGAAGTAGCCTATCTGGAAGAGGACGGAACAGGCTTCGGCGATGATGATCGCGCAGACGATAGGGAGGAAAAGCCCTGCCTGGACCAGGATGAACATGATACCGATGCACGCTCCGAATCCGACGGAACCCGCATCGCCCATGTAGATTTCCGCCGGGGGACTGTTGAACCAGAGATAGGCGAGAAGCGCTCCGGCGACAGACATCGCGAGCGGAAAGAGCTCGTCGCATCCCGGAAGAAACGGCACGTTCAGGTAGTTGCTGAAGATGAAATTCCCGCAGACGTAAGCGACGACGCCGACAAAGACCATGCTGCTGAGAATCGGGACGGAAACGAGGCTGTCGAGGCCGTCGGTGAAGTTCGTACCGTTGGCTGTCGCCGCGATGACGAATGTCATGAATCCGATGAACGCCCAGTTCGGCAGGTAAATCTGGAATACATCGACCGGGACGAAGGGGACGGTCAGGTTCCCGCGGAGGTCCGGGATGAACTTGTAGCAGAAAATGGCGATGACGAGGCTGAAGAGAAAGTAGAGTCCTAACCGGACGGAACTCGAAATGCCGTCGGCTTTCTCCATGTAGGAAGCGGCTTTCGCTTTTCCCTTGGCGATGAGACGCTTCGTCTTGACCTTTGCTATATCGTCGATGGCGCCGACCGCACTGAAGGCGACGAGGACTAGCAGCGTAGAAATCGTGTAGCCGTTCAGTTTACAGGTGAGAAGGGAGACGATGACGACCACGACGACGAGCAGGAGACCTCCCATAATCGGCGGTGCCTTGGTTTTGCTGTTCTGGTCAAAGTCCGATGTCGCGTCCGATCTTTGCAGGAATCGGATATAGGAAGGCATCGTCGAAAGTACAAGGACGATGGAGAGCATCGCCGCGAGGCCCGCCCGGAAAAGGCGGCTGTCAAAAAGGGGAAGTTCTGTCAGGTGATAAATCCATTCGCAAAGCATACGCCAAATTTAAAAAGATTGTTGCGTCTTTTGTTTGTTTTGAAATTTTCGGATGAAAAAGTTCATCGCGGATTGAAAAAATCTAAAAGTTTCCGAAATGAAGTATATTTACATTATGAGAAAATTAACGTCTGCAATTTCCCTTTTGACGGTTTCGCTTGCATCCGCGGCGACCGTTTACTACAACCATGCCGGCTACGACGCGAAGCTTCCCAAGAGCCTTGTCGTCGGATCGATCAATTTTTTGACCGGGAGTTCCTGGACAATTATTCCGAAAAGCGGAGGGGCCGCTGTCGCTTCGGGAACTTTTGGAAACGGCTCCCGTCCGAGCGATTGGACAATGACCAATGTCTTCTACCCGATAGACTTTTCGGATGTCCGCGAAGCCGGAACCTATACGCTTTCGTTTACCGAAAACGGTTCTGCCGTCTCGCAGGATCTGGAAATTCTCGACGATGCGCTTGCGGCAAGGACGCTCGAACCGGTCCTTTCCTATTTCAGGAACGACCGGAATACGGATTCGGACATTGCCGTCTCGGTATATGGCAGCAGCGGAAAAACTCGGGATGTCCACGGAGGCTGGAACGATGCTTCGGGCGACGTAAGCAAATATCTTTCACACCTGTCCTATGCGAACTACCTGAATCCTCAGCAGATTCCGCTTACGACTTGGACTCTCGCCTTTGCGGCGAAGCGGATTCCCTCGAAAGTCGCGGCGGCTTCCGGAGAAAGCTTCGCCCGTGACGAAGCCCTTTACGGCGCGGACTTTTTGCTTCGGATGCTCGATTCGACGGGATTCTTTTACATGACGGTTTTTGACGGCTGGGGAGCGGACAGTCGCTATCTCTGCGCATTCAGTGGACAGGACGGGGAGAAAAGTGCGAATTACCAGGCGGCGTTCCGCGAAGGCGGCGGTATGGCGATTGCGGCTCTTGCGCGGGCTTCGACTCTCGGAGTACAGGGAGATTTTTCGTCGGAGGCGTATTTCGCCGGTGCGGAACGGGCTTTTGCCCATTTGCAGGAAAAACAGTCCGCGGACGCTTGCGCCTATTGCGACGACGGAAAGGAAAACATCATCGACGACTACACGGCTCTTCTTGCTGCCTGTGAGCTTTATGACGCATCGAAACTGTACTACAATTCCGCGGCCACTTCCTACTTGGAAAATGCGCGTTACCGGGCGAAGCGGCTGGTTTCCCGCTTGAGTGCTGACGGCTATTTTTTCAGCGACGATTCCGGAACGAGACCTTTCTGGCACGCAAGCGATGCGGGACTTCCCTTGGTGGCGCT
>CAVKXR010000170.1:0-5360 GCA_963660275.1 Oscillospiraceae bacterium | reverse complement strand
ACGGAAGCTCGTATGGGCTTTTACTGGAGATCAAAATGAAAGTAGTCACAGCATACATCCAACCGGAAAAGCTCGGAAGCGTCAAACAGGCGCTTTACGAGGCGGAAATCTACAAGATGAGCGTCACGAACGTTCTCGGCTGCGGCCAGCAGAAGGGTTACACCTCGACATACCGCGGCACGGAAACCGAAGTGCACCTGCTCAAGAAAATCCGTCTGCAGATTGCGCTGAACGACGAATTCGTGCAACCGTGCATCGACGCCATCATCAAGGGCGCGCGCACGGGAAACATCGGCGACGGAAAAATCTTCGTCGAAAACCTGGAACAATGCATCCGCATCCGCACGGGCGAAACCGGTCCCGCGGCCATCGGATAAAGGAGGTATGACAAATGAACGCTGATACTTTGGCAGTCATCCAAACGGAAGTCGCGAACTCGACTTTCCTGTCCGAAAACATCTGGATCATGGGATGCGCGCTTCTCGTGTTCGTCATGGGGCTGGGATTCGCCTGTGTCGAGTCCGGGCTTTGCCGTGCGAAAAGCTGCGCGAACATCATGTTCAAGAACTTCGCCGTCCCCGCAATCGGCATTACGCTCTACGCCTTCTTCGGCTTCAACGTGATGTACCCGGACGCCTTCAGCATCCCCGGAATCTTCGGATTCGACGGTTTTGGATTGCACGTTCCCGACGGCGGCTTCGGCAGTTCGTATAACGGGCACTACACCTACTTTACGGACTGGCTCTTCCAGGCGATGTTCGCCGCAACCGCCGCGACAATCGTCTCCGGCGCCGTGGCGGAACGCGTGAAGCTGAACTCGTTCCTGATTTTCACCGCCCTCTACGTCGCGTTCGTCTATCCGGTCGTCGGCAGCTGGACATGGGGCGGCGGATTCCTGAACGATCTCGGATTCCATGACCTCGCCGGTTCTACGCTTGTCCATTCCGTGGGCGGCTGGGCGGCTCTCGCCGGCGTGATCATCCTCGGACCGCGTCTCGGGCGTTACAAGAACGGAAAGGTCTATGCGTTCCCGGCGCACTCCATCCCGCTAGCGACCATCGGCGTATTCGTCCTCTGGATCGGCTGGTGGGGATTCAACGCGGGTTCCGCCCTATCCGGCGATCCGCAAGCGACCTCCTGGATTCTAGTGACGACAAACCTCGCCGCCGTAGCGGGAATCATCACGGCGACAGCGACCAGCTGGCTCATCAGCAAGAAGCCCGACGTGACGATGGCTCTCAACGGATGCCTCGCGGGACTTGTCGCGATTACCGCCGGCGCGGATGTCGTAAGCCCGATGAGTTCCTGGATTATCGGAGCGATTGCCGGCGTGCTGGTGGTGCTCTCGGTCTTCATGTTCGACCGTCTGCGCCTTGACGACCCGGTCGGCGCCCTCTCGGTCCACCTCGTAAACGGTGTCTGGGGAACGCTCGCCGTGGGAATCTTCGACATCACCGGACAATTCAACGTCGGCACGCAGCTCATCGGAATTGCCTGCTACGCGGTCCCCTGCTTCCTCGGCGCCTCGGTCATCTTCCTCCTCATCAAGAAGACAGTCGGTCTCCGCGTTAGCGAACAGGAAGAACTCCGCGGGCTCGATGCGAGCGAGCATGGACAAGAAGCCTACAGCGGATTCCAAATCTTCAGCAACACCTGATTTCAGGAACAATGCTCCATGGCAAAAGGCGCCTGCGCAAGCGGGCGTCTTTTTTCGTATGTATTCAAAGCGACCGATTCAAGAAAGTCCTTATCGGAAAACTTTTATAGAGTGGTTAAAGCCGCTTCGAAGTTCCCGGACATTCACCACGTAGATTCCGCGGTCGAAAGATTTGATGGAAATTTCCGCAAAGCCTTTTTCCGAAAGTCCCGCCTTGGATTCGAACAGTCTTTTTCCGCCGAGATCGTAGATGGAAATTTTTGCATTTTCAGGGATTCCGGTTAGCCGGAGCGATCCGTCCCGAACCTTTGCGCCAAAATGTGGATATCTGTTTTCCGCAAAAAGAGCCGTTTCCCCATCCGTAGCGCCGGAAGAATCCTTTGTCGCTTCCGATTTTTCGACGAGAACTTCCACGCGACCCGCGTACTCGGTTCCGTCGTTTCCCTTGACCGTATAGCGGAAAGCCGTAAGCCCGTGGAAATCTTTCGCCGGCGTAAACTCGGCGGAATAGCCGTCCTCTTTCAGCGAAACGCTTCCTCCGTCTAGAGCTTCTACCGCATAGACCGGCGAAACGTCCTGAAAGCCCCGCGTAATCGTCCGCAGGTCAAAAGTCGTCGAAGAGTCCTGCTTCGCCCTCGTATGCATCGCCCCGAGCCAGTTAATATATTTTTCGATGAAAAGATATCCGTCATCGGCCTTGCTTGTCGCATCGTCCTTGGATTTGTCGTAGCCCATCGCCTCTTCGAAGTAATCCGGCATTCCGTCCCCGTCGGAATCTACGGGAGCCTCCCCCGCAAGAACTTCTCCCCAGCCGCCATTTGCCGAAAGTCCCATGTCGGCCACGGACTTGACAAGCGCGCCCTCCTTGCCGAGCGTCCCCGCCTGGTGCCAAATCAGCGAATCGATATCGTCATACGGCAGCACGCCGGACTGCGAATTGACCAGCCGCCAAGCGGTAGCCGCGCTATAGACGGGATTTTTCTTCGTCTCCTCGCTCCACGGTTCGCTCAATTCCTCGCCCGCACCCTGGTAGTAATAGATGTCGGTCGGGCCGCCGTTCAGCTTTCCGTCGCGATTGTTGTCTATCATGTTTCCGCTCGCGTAGATGGACTGGTTCTTGTCCACCTGGAACCACGGATTTTTCCCTTTGGGACCATAGACAAAGTAATTGTTTACGATGTCGTGCTTGAAATGCGTCGAAGTGTGCGTCGTGTAGCCCGCTTCAAAGTTGTAATGGACATTGTTTACAAAAACGTCATTTATTTTGTCCAAGGGATTCCGGTTGTGCGTGTTGATGAATGCGTTGTAATACCACGCCCAGGTCCCGTCGACGGATTCGACATGCGCCCCGAACTGTTGCCCGATAGGATTTGCCACGAGCGAGTTCTGGACCGTGACGCCCGTGATGCGATAGTTCGCGTTGTCGGAGCTTCCGCCAAAATTGTTCCACGGCGCAAGTTCGATGGAACAGTGATCGACGATGATGTCCTTCGAATCGTAAAGGTTCAGGGCGTCGTCCTTTGTGGAGCTGGTATTCTCCCCGGGCCTTATCCGCAGATAGCGGATGATGATGTTCGACTGCTTCCCGGTGGAAACCTTCCCGCCGTGAATCGCGATTCCCTCTCCCGGAGCCGTCTGCCCGGCGATGGTGATGTTGCTCTTGACGGATACGGCGCTCTGGATGTTGATGAAGCCGCCCACGTCGAACACGACAATGCGGTTCGGTGCGCTGACCGCATCCCGAAAGGATCCTTCGCCCGAATCGTTCAAATTTGTCACATGGTAAACGGTTCCGTTCCGACCGCCCGAGACATTCGCCCCGAACCCGACAGCCTCGGGAAAAGCCTTGGGTTCCGCTTCCGCCAAGCCGAAAGCCCCCAAAAGACCCGCCAAAAGAATCCGACTGAACTTTGTTTTCATAAAAATCTCCCGAATTAGCGAACCGTCACCTTGGCAGTCCTGTGGAAACCTTTTCCGCGAACGTTCACCACGTAGATTCCCTTTCCGAAGAATCCCAGATCGAGCGTCGCGTTTCCGTGCGGCGATGCGACCGTTTTCGAAGTCATCCAATTTTTGCCGCTCACATCGGAAAGCGTGATGGTCGCCCTTTCGGGAAGCCCGGAAAAATAGGCGATATTGTCCCGGACGGAAAGTCCAAAGCCGAGCTTCGAGCGATGCGGCACCGCAGTCGGAACATCCCCGCCCGAGCTGTCGGCTTCCAAAGGCGCCCCCTGGGAAACGCCGATTTTCCGCGTAAAGGTATCCCCTTCCCCATCCCGGAGCGTAAACGTCACATAGCCGACGCCGCCAAAGCTTTCGGCAAGGCTCACCGTCAGCCGGGAACCTTCCACCGAAGCGTTCACCCCAGCCGGAACGCCCGACAGCGTATAGGTCCCGCCGTCATAACCCTTGGTAAACTCCGCAAGATCGATGACCTGGGTCTCGCCTTTTTCCAAGATGTAGTGGGCACGGGCGAGCCATTCCAGATAGCGTTCGAGTTCGGTCCAGCCGTCGCCCAGACGATCCCTGTTCGCATCGCTGAAGTCACCCTTCGCAGATTTCGGATTGTAGTCGTACATCGCTTCCCACCAATCCGGGAGACCGTCCATATCGCTGTCGTAGTCATCCGCCCAGCTTACACTCGGATAGTCTTCCATCCCGCCCACGTCGGATTCGCGGTCCGGGATTCCCGGCAGGTTTCCAACGCTTCCCGTGTACCGGTAAGTTCCCGTTTTCGTCTCGTCGATGACCCGCGCATCGTGATCGTCCAGAACGGGCATTCTCTGCCCCACATCGCTGAGAACGTCCTTGTAGGCAGCCTTCGCACTCTGCACGTTTGCGTAAGATTCGAAGAAAGGCTTGTTGCGCCAAAGCGTCCAGTCCAATACCTGACCGTTGCTCAGCGTATAAGTCCGCCCGCAATCGTCCTTCGTGCCGTCGCAGGTAAAGGCTCCGTTTTTCGCCTGCAGGATATTGTTGTGGTAGTAATAGCTTTGCGAACCCTTGCCCGCCCCTTCCAGATCCGCCTTGAGCGTGTAATCGTTCACCTTGGTTGCGGCTCCCGCCTTGTAATAGTTTCCGACAAAGTTCACCTCGTGCGCACCGCCGTCCGTTACGCGGCTATACCAGTTATAGACGACATTGTTGAAAATATCGAGGCGGCCCGCATAATAGCCGTCGCCATCGAGGCCTCCACCCATGCTCCAGTTGCGACCCGCATTGTGTGCCAACAGATTGTGATGGAAACTGCCCACGTCCCCGCCGATCGTCGCCGCGTATCCGTGTCCCGTTCCCGCGGGATAGTTCTTGTGGTCCGCGATGTTCAGCGCCTCGGAAATCAACGTCCGCTGGAGAGTCAGGTTCTTCCCGCCGCGGCTGCTGAACGCCTCGTCAATCGTCCAGCTGATGCTCGCATGGTCGAGAATGGAATTTTCGCCGCCGGTTAAGCCCATGCCGTCAAATGTCCGCCCGTATCCCAGACGCACGCGCATAAAGCGGGCGACCAAGTCGCTTCCCGTAAAGCCGATAGGCGCTCCCGTAACGGTGATGCCCTTCCCCGGAGCGGACTGTCCCGCGATGGTCGTAAAGTTCTGGTTGCAGACAAGACGGTCGCTCAGCTTAATCACGCCGGAAACCTTGAAAAGAATCGTCCGCGGCCCGATATCCGCCGTACAGGCTTCGCGCAGGGAACCTTCCCCGGAAT
>CAVKXR010000169.1:0-5376 GCA_963660275.1 Oscillospiraceae bacterium | reverse complement strand
CTTCTTGGCTGCCGTAGCGGTATCGCCGCCACCGATGACGGTAATCGCACCGGCTGCAGTCGCTTCGACAATCGCATCGGCCATCGCCTTGGTCGCCTTGGCAAACGCGTCAAATTCGAACACGCCCGCAGGACCGTTCCAGACGATAGTCTTTGCACCCTTGATCGCGTCGCAGAAGAGCTTTGTCGATTCCGGTCCCACGTCGAGACCCATCCAGTCCGCCGGGATGCCTTCCTTGTCGGAAACGATCTTGTTCGCGGCATTCGCATCGAACTTTTCGGCTGCGACATAATCCACCGGAAGAATGATTTTCTTGCAGGCAGCCTTTGCCTTCGCCATCAGTTCGGGAACGATCTTAGCGCCTTCCTCGTCAAAGAGTGACTTGCCGATTTCGATGCCATCGACCACTTTCTTGAACGTGAACGCCATGCCGCCGCCAATGATGATTTCGTCGGCCTTGTCGAGCAGGTTGTTGATGAGCTGGATCTTGTCAGCGACCTTCGAACCGCCGAGAATGGCGAGGAACGGACGCGGCGGATTGTTCAGCACCTTGTCGAACGCCTTGAGTTCCTTGTTCATCAGGAAGCCCGCTGCGCGGAGCGGCAATTCAACACCGACCATCGAGGAATGCGCACGGTGAGCGGTGCCGAAAGCGTCGTTCACATAGACGTCTGCGAGTTTGGAAAGGGACGCGCGGAACGCTTCGACCTTTGCCGGATCCGCCTTGATCTTCGTCTCGGTACCGTCGGCATTCTTGACCTTGGCCTTGCCTTCTTCTTCGATGTGGAAGCGGAGATTTTCGAGAAGGATGATGTCCCCCGGCTGGGCCTTGGCGCATTCCGCTTCGACTTCGGGACCGACGCAATCCGAAAGGAACTTGACCGGCTTTCCGATGAGTTCTTCGAGTTTCTTCGCAACCGAAGCGAGTGAGAACTTCTTGTTCACGGAACCGTTCGGACGACCGAGATGGCTCGCGAGAATGACTGCGGCACCCTTGTCGAGCGCATACTGGATTGTCGGAAGAGCCGCTTCGATACGCTTGGTGTTGGTGATTTCGCCCGTCACCTTGTCCTGCGGAACGTTGAAATCGACGCGGATGAAAACGCGCTTGCCTTTGAGATCGAGATCTTCAATGGAAAGTTTTGCCATCGTGATACCTTCTTTTGATGTGAAATTTTGCCTCTTTAATATAGCAAACTGCCCCGCTTCGAAGCCTCGCTTCTTGCGAAAAAAGTCCTTGAGATCTTCGGGAATGGCCACCGGGCGTCCGCGTTTCAAATCGACCAGCACCCAGGTTGTCACCGCGGAAAAGATTTCCTTGCCGTCGGACTTGCGGATGAATTTCGAATAGCGGTTCGTCGCGATTTTCGAGTATTCGGGCACCCAAGTCGTTCCGACGATTTCGTCGCCGAGAAAGGCCTGCGCCTTGTATTCCACGTGCTGCGTCCGAATCATCCAGCCGCATCCGAGTTCGTCCATTCGGCGCGTCCCGCCTGTCACTTCGGAATGCTCCAACGCAATGTCCTGAATCCATTCCACGCCGACGACATTGTTCAGGTGGCGGTTCCGGTCGATCATCGATTCTTCGACGCGAAACGTCTTTTCGTATTCTTCGAAGTCTGGTTCCTGTTCCATCGCGGTGTGCATCTTTAATCTCCGTTTTGCGAAAAGCGCGAAAGGAAAGCGTGCAGGCGTTCATTCTTCGATTCCCCGAAGACGAATTCGGGCGAGCCTTTTTCCACGATGATTCCGCCGTCCATAAAAATGACTTCACTCGCGACATCCCGGGCAAACGCCATTTCGTGCGTGACGATGACCATCGTCATCTTTTCCTCCGCAAGCGACTTGATGACCTTGAGGATTTCGCCCGTGAGTTCCGGGTCGAGCGCGCTGGTCGGTTCGTCAAAGAAAAGGACCTTCGGATTCATCGCAAGCGCCCGCGCAATCGAAACGCGCTGCTGCTGCCCGCCCGAAAGTTCGCACGGATACGCTCTCGCCTTGGATTCAAGCCCCATCCGCTTGAGTAAAGACATCCCAAGTTCGCGGGACTCTTCACGGGAACGCCCCAGAACGCGTACCGGTGCGAGCGTAATGTTTTGGAGCACGGTCAAATGCGGAAACAGATTGAAGTTCTGGAAAACGAGGCCCGTCGAAAGCCGGATTTCCCGGAGCGTCCTTGCCGGCGAATAGCGAAGCGGACATGACCCCGGAACGACCAGGTCCTTTCCGCAGACACGGACCTCGCCGCCGTCTAGCGTTTCAAGCTGGGTGATGCAGCGGAGAAGCGTCGATTTGCCGGAACCCGAAGGCCCGATGACCGAAAGAACGTCGCCGGCATTCATATCGAACGAAATGTCCTTGAGGACTGCAAGGTCGCCTTTCTTTCTGTCGTGAAAGGTTTTCCTCAGATGCTTGACTTCGAGAATCAACTTGTCCGACATAGGCTACCGGTAATAATTCAGTTTGCGTTCCACATAGCTGAAGAACACGGAGAGGAGAAGATTCGCTACGTAATAGAAGATGCCCGCGACGAACAGGGGAAAGATGCTCGCGTAGGCGGCCTGCTGTTTCTTGGCTAGCGCAAAGAGTTCCGTCACCGCGATAACCTGGGCGAGCGACGTATCCTTGACCAACGTGATGACTTCGTTCGCACTTGCCGGGACAACGCGTTTCACGACCTGCGGCAGGATGATGCGAAAGAAAGTCTGTGTCCGGGTGAGACCGAGCATTGCGGAAGCCTCGTACTGGCCACGGCTGATGGATTCGATTCCCCCGCGGAAAATCTCGGCGAAGTAGGCGGCGTAGTTGATCGAAAAGGCGACGATGACCGCCGGAAAGCGGTCAAAGGAAAGGTTCGAACCGACCGATTCCGAGAGATAATACGAACCGAAATAAATCGCCACGATCTGCAAGAGAAGCGGAGTCCCCCGCATCACGGAGATATAAAATGCGACCGGATAGCGGACAAGGCGAAAGCGCGACATCTTGAGGACCGCGACGAGAAGCCCGAGCGGAATCGAAAACAAAAGCGTCAGCCCGAAAATGGCGAGGGTCGTCTTGAACCCTCCCCAGAGAATCGGGACAAGGTTTCCCAGGTCGGAAATCACTTGCCGAACCACTTGGCGGAAATTTCGGCAAACTTGCCATCCGCCTTCATCGCAGCAAGCGTACTATCGACCGCATCGCGAAGCTTCTGGTCCTTCTTGCGGAAGCCTATCGCATAGACTTCGTCGGAAAGCCCCTCTTCGAGAACGATGAAGCTCTTGCCGTTCGAAGCAATCCAGTAACGCGCGACGATTTCATCGAGGAATACCGCGTCGACTCCCCCCTTGTCCAGGTCCATCAGAGCGGTCTGGTTGTCGTCAAACGGGAAGATTTGGGAAGCGGCCTTGCCCGCATCGGAAGCTTCCAAGAGCTTCTGGGCCGTCGAACCGTTCTGCACGGCGATTTTCTTGCCGGAGAGGGCGGCGAGAGAGGCGAGCGAAGAATCCTTGACCGTGAAAATCATGCGGTTCTTGAGATAGGGCGAACTGAGGTTCATCGCCGCGGCGCGGGCGCTATCGACGCTCATCCCGTTCCAGATGCAGTCGATCTTTCCCGTGTTCAGCTCCTGTTCCTTGGCGTCCCAGGAAATCGGCTGCGTGCGGAGCTTCACCCCGAGACGCTTGGCCACTTCGGAGGCGAGATCGATATCGAATCCGACGATTTCATTGTCCTTGTTCCGAAATCCCATCGGCGGGAACGAATCGTCCAGGCCGAGGACAAACTCGCCGGCGCTTTTCACTTTTTCGAGGGACTGGTCGACTTCCTTTTTGGACTTGTCGTCATTCGAGCAGGCGACAGCAAAAATCATAGCGAAGAGAAGAATGGACAATTTTTTCATGGAACGACTCCAGTTAAAGTTTTTCACTAAAAATTTAGTTCTTTTTGGCGAAGCGGAATTTTTCGGCATCCGGGTGATTCAGCATTTCCGAAACTTTCGGAACGAAACGGCGGAAAGCGCGACAAAGAGAAGAACGACAAAAAGCAATAAAAGAAAGGGCATCCAGGGCTTTCCGAAATAGAAGTCCGAAACAGCCCCGAAACACAGAAGAAGCAGAAAGACAAAGACAAGCGAAATCTGGTTCGCCGCGCGAGCCGTCTTTGCATGCAGCGAAACGAAAAGCGAAATGCCCGAAAAGCAGAGGCAGGCGAGTATCCCGGCCAGGACGGATTTCCACCAGAACGAAAACACGAACATTCCCGAGACAAGCGCGTAGGCGGTTTCCGCAAAAATCACGAGAAGAAACGGGACAGGCAGAAGCGCGAGCAGCTTGCCGTAAAAAATCGCGGACGGAGAGGCGGGCAAAAGCAAGAGAAGTTCCAGCGAACCGCGTTCCCGTTCCCCGGCAAAACTGTCGGATGCGAGCGGGACTATCATCGGGGCTATCAGGAGCGCGCAAAAAAGCATCATCCGCGAAAGGATTTCGGGCGAAACATCTTTCGGGAGAAGCAGCACCTGCGAAGCGACCAGCAGCACGGGCGGAAAAAGAAAAGGCAGTAGAAATTTCGGTTCGCGCAAGACTTGGCGAATTTCGTGCCGTGCAACGTGAAAGACGATTTTTTTCATACGTCCTCCGAAAATTTTCGGACAGCTTTGCGATAGACCGATTCGAGCGAGAGCCTTTTCGGTTCGACGGACAAGACCTTTGCCGTTTGCGGAAATCCGCTTTCCAAGGATTCGGGCGAAACACCTCGGGGAAGCCGCACGTTTACCGTAAATTCGTTTATGTGTAAATTTTCAACGGAATCCTTGCGCAAAACTTTTCCCCGGTAGAGGATGGCAAAAGATGTCGCCACCCGATCCATCTCGGACAGGATGTGCGAACACACGACAAGCGTCCCGCCGCATTCCCGCTTCCAGCTTTCGAGCAGATCCCAGACGGCTTCCCGGGCGCAAGGATCGAGGTTTGCGACAGGCTCGTCGAGAAGCAGCAGACCGGGCCGATGCAAAAGCGCCCGCGCGATCTGCACCTTTTGGCGGGTGCCGTGGGAAAGCTCCCCCATTCGGGAAGAAAGGCTCGGAAGTTCCAACTTTTTCGCCAGTTCCGAAATTCTTTCCATGACATTTTTTGTCGTATAAAATTCAGCGAAGAAACGGAGATATTCTTCGATCGAAAGCTTGGGATAGACGCCAGGGCTTTCGAGCAGAATGCCGCAACGCGAAAGGTCCAACGCGTTTTTCCGGTGAAAATTTTCCGCTATTCGGAGTTTTCCGGAACCCATCGCAAGCCGTCCGCAAAGGATTCGGAGAAGCGTCGTCTTTCCCGCTCCGTTCGGGCCTAGAAGCGCAAAGGTCTCCCCCGTTTTCACCGAAAGATTTACACGGTCCAAAGC
>CAVKXR010000168.1:0-5555 GCA_963660275.1 Oscillospiraceae bacterium | reverse complement strand
CTTTAAGGTACGAATTATTCGACGACTTGGAATTTCCCGTATTGTATTGGTTCAGGTAGCCGGAAACAGCCCAGTGCGATGTCAGGGGAATATAGGCGTAAGCTATCAGGTCGATGATAAAGTCGCGGCTGAAAACCGGGACGTTGCGCCGGAAATCGTAGCTTTTCCCTTCATAAGAAGTGCTGATATCGACCAGCGTATAATGCATTCCCAGCCCGAGGATTCCATCCGTCCCGAAACCGTATTCCAAGTCGAAGAAGAAGGCGAAGTTCTGCATGAAATCGACCGCAGCATCCTTCGAATAGACCTTTTCCGTTATCCAGTCCGAATTCCAGGAATCCGCGATGTTTCCGTTTTTTCCGTTGCTCGTAAGAGTCATCTCCACGTTGGAATTGAAATAGGTGTAATTCTCGTAGATAAAGCGCGCCTCAATTTGCGGGTTGATTTCAAACGGGCGTCCGCCGATTCCCACCCGGAAGCCGCCGTAAAAAGGCGTCACCTCGGCGTCGGCGGAAAAGCGCAAGAAAGCTGCAGAAGGTTCAAGCGGATGCCCATAAGGAAGTTTCCGCAGAGGCTCGATCCAGTTAAACGAAACGGTGTTGAAGTTCTGGAAAAGCCACTGTCCCCAGACAATCGGCGTGTTCCCCGAAAGCGTCATCGAAAGATTCGGCCCGTATTTTAATCCGTAAAGCCCGTTCATGTCGAAAATATCGGCAAAGGCGCCACAGGCAAAAAGGGCGACACTCAAAACGGCATTCTTCCACAAGCGCGAAAAATTCATCGGCGAAAAATTAAAAAAAAAACGGATATTCCTTCGTGGATTCTATCCCCAAAACAGGCCTTTTCATCAAAAGTTTTCGGGAATATTCCAGGCTGGAACATTTTCTTTTCTAAATTGGTAGCAAATGGACAACGACTTTACAACCCTACAGCTTCCCCGGGAGATTTCCCCGGAAACGCTCGTGGACATCCAAAAGAGCTGCTCCCGGATTTTTTCGAAAGGGAACTTGCGACTGGACGGCTCGTCGCTTGCCCGCCTTGACTTTCTCGGCGAGTCGCTTCTCGCAGGTCTCGGAATTCGCGCAAGGGAATTAAACCGGAAACTCGTCCTTGCCGGCTTTTCCCCCGAACTGAAAAAGCAGATTTCCCAGATAACGGTCCACACCGTTCCCGCCAAGGAACCAGAAAACAGGATGGGTTTTGTCGAGAAGCTCGGCGACTACGGATTCTTTCTTTTTAGCGGCCTCAAGACATTTTTCTACCTGCTGTCCGAAAGCCTCTACTGGACATTTTTCAAGCCATTCGACCGGCAACGGCTTCCTTTTCGCGGAACGGCCCTCCAGCTGCTCCGGCTCGGCAGCGAAGCCTGTGGCATCGTCTTTCTGCTGGTTTTTTTGATAGCGTTCACGCTCGCCGTCCAAAGCGCGAGCATGTTGAACGCGGTCGGCGCCGCCTCGTACCTTTCATCGGGACTAGGGTTTCTCATGTTCGCGGAAATCGGTCCGCTGCTCACGTCGATTATTCTCGCCGGGCGTTCGGGAAGCTCCATCACAGCGGAAATCGCAAGCATGACCGTCGCCGAAGAAATCAAGGCTCTCCGCACAATGGGAATCCAGCCTATCCAGTATCTGGTCCTTCCGAAGTTCAAGGCGATGTGCATCGCCGTGCCGCTACTCTCTTTCTGCGCGTCCATTCTCGGCTGCCTCGCGGGCCTCATCGTCGCCGATATGCTTTGCGAAGTCTCCCCGATCAACTACTGGTTTTCGCTAAAAGACGGCATCACGCTCCTGCTGATTGCCAAAAGCATGATCAAGTCCCTGGTTTTCGCTTGGATAATCACGCTCGTCGCCGCCCAAAAAGGAATGAATGTCTGCGGAGGCGCCGATGCGGTCGGAAAGGCGACAACATCCTGCGTCGTCACGTCCATTTCGGGCATTATCATCGCCGACGCGATATTTTCCTTCATCTATTACTAACGGGCATCCATGGAAACGGTTCTCCAAGTCAAGCATTTGCGCGCCGGATACGGTCGGAAGACCATCCTTCGGAATGTTTCCTTTTCGGTCGCCCCACGCGAGATCCGCCTGATCCTCGGGGAGTCGGGTTCCGGCAAATCGACGCTTCTGAACAACATCCTGAAGCTCGAACACATCAAGTCCGGCTCCATTTCGTATTTCGGGCAGGAAATCCCGATGCGCGAGCCGATTCCCGATTCGATTCGCAGGCGTACAGGCGTCCTTTTCCAAGGCGGAGCACTCCTCACGAGCCTCACAGTCGCCCAGAACGTCGAACTTCCCCTGCGACGCAGCTACCCGACCCTTTCCCAGAGGACGCTCGACGAAATCGCCGCGGACCGTCTGGAGAAAGTGCACCTGCTGAACGCCTTTTACAAGTTCCCGTCCGAACTTTCCGGCGGCATGAGAAAGCGCGCGGCTCTCGCCCGGGCAATCGCCTTTGAACCGGAACTCCTCTTTTGCGACGAACCGTCCGCGGGGCTCGATCCGGTTACCTCCCGCTCCCTCGACGAACTTCTGCTCGAACTGCGCGACACGCTGGGCGTATCCGTCGTCGTCGTCTCGCACGAACTCGAAAGCATCCGCACCATCTGCGACAGGTTCATCTATCTCGAACGCGGGCTGGTCCTGATGGACGCTACGCTGGACGAAGGCCTCCATTCCGAAATTCCCGAAATCCGGGATTTCTTTGCGCGGAACTACAGGAAAACGGTCGAAAGCCGCGAACTCATCCATTTTGACTTTGAGGACTGAAAACTTTTATGGACACGACAAGAACAGAACGCATTCGACTGGGAATTTTCCTCCTGATCTGCCTCGGAGCCGCAGTCGGCTTCACCGTATTCATCGCCCAGCAACAGCTTTCGAACCAAAAGACACACTACTACACGGTGTTTTCCGAATCCGTCATCGGGCTTTCCGTCGATGCGAAAGTCATGCTGAACGGAATCGAAGTCGGAAACGTGGGAAGAATCTATATCGACAGCACCGACCTCGGAAACGTCGTCGTCGAGT
The DNA here is from genome assembly GCA_963660275.1 of Oscillospiraceae bacterium. GTDB lineage: Bacteria > Fibrobacterota > Fibrobacteria > Fibrobacterales > Fibrobacteraceae > Hallerella. Next base: position 2,526 of record CAVKXR010000168.1, on the reverse strand, counting down.
TTGACGTCCAGAAAGGAACCCCGGTCAAGACCGGAACCCGCGCCCAGATGACGAACGGCATCTCGCTCACCGGCAAAAAAGACCTGGTGCTTTCCGGTGGCCAGGTGACGGAACCGGACATTCCCGAAGGCGGCTTGGTTCTCGCCGGGACAAATGTCTTCACGAAAATTTCCGGCAAGGCAGAATCCACCGTGGAAAACCTGAACGAGATTTTCGAAAAACTGAGCAAGATCCTTTCCGAAGAAAACGCAACGCACATCGAAAACACGCTCAAGAATCTGGAACGCGCGAGCGCGAACACTAGCAAGCTCACCCAAAATGCGGAAAAACCTCTCCGGGAAATCGAAGCGTCCGCCGCCACCCTGCACAAAATTTTAAGCGACGTCGAAAAAGCGGAACTCGCCCAGAAGCTCGAACAGGACATGCTCCTCGTCCAAAGCAAAATCCAGGATATAGACACGAAGACTATCAACGCGGACGTCGTTTCCACGCTCGCTTCCATCCGAAACTTCTCGGACCGTACGGACCTTTTCCTTTACAACACGCAGAGCGACGTCTCCGAAATCCTAGACAAGCTCAACACGGTCCTTTTGAACCTCTCCGAATTTTCCCAGAAGATTCGCCAGAACCCGTCAGCGCTCATCCGTTCCGAAAAGAAATCCGGTCGTTAAACCCCGAGGTCCCGATGAAAAAGACATTCCTGATTTTCTGCACGCTTTCCGCTCTCTTCCTTTTCGGATGCGCCGGAAGCTCCGTCCAGAATCGCTACTACACGCTCGCTAGCGAAGGCTCGGTCAAAGCTTCGAGCGGCACGCCCTACAGGCTTGTCGTCAAAAAGTTCTCCGTCGATCCCGCCTACAGCCAACCGAACATCGTCTATCGGGAATCCCCCTACGAGTTCATGTCCTACGGAAACGATCTCTGGGCAAGCTCGCCCGAGCACCAGGTGGCGAACACCGTCGCAGATCTCATGAGGGAAAGCGGACTCTTTGCACAGGTGGAACGCCGGGCTTCGGAAATACCCGACCTGGAACTATCCGGCCATCTGAACGCGCTGGAAGAAATCGACTCGGATTCTTCGGAAACCTTTGCCCGGGTCGCCGTGGAATTTACGCTTCGAAACGGCAAGACGGGAAAAACTCTCTGGAATCGCGCCTACGACGAAAAGAAAAAGCTCGGAAGCCGCACGCCTCTCGAAGTCGCGAAGGCCGCCTCCGCACTTGTGACGCGCTACGCCGAAGAAGCAGTCCGGGAAATCGGGGAAATTCTCGCCGAAAACCCGCAAGAAAGCGCCGAAACAGAAAATCCGTAAGACATTCGTCCTAAAAAATTCTTAATTTTCAAGGGCAACTCTTTTAGGAGCGACTATGAAATTTTACAAGTTCATTGCCATCGGGCTCTCCGCCCTTGCGCTTTCGGCCTGCAACAGCCGGTATTCGTCTTCCGTTCTGGTTGAACGCGGCGTCGAAAAATACGAGCGCGAATACTTCGCCACCAAGGAAAGCATGGGCATCGAAAAACGCCTCAAGGACATCTTCCTCCAAGGCTATATCGAAGAAGGCATGACCCAGGAAATGGTGAACCTTCTCTGGGGACCTCCCGATCGCGAAATGCAGGAAGGCTATGTCTGGGAATATCTCACCCGCGACGGCCAGCTAATCACGCGTCTCAAGTGGAAAAAGCCGGAAACAGTGCGCATGAAGGGCTACGAGGACGAACTGATTCTCGACAAAATCGAAGGCGACCGCTACGGCGGATCCGAACCGCCCAAGGCAAGCCTCGAATCTGCCTACTAAAACCGGATTTCATCTAGGCGTTGTCTCCGCAAGGCAACGCTTTTTTTCTAAATTCTGAGCGAAAATTTCAACCCTATCGAAGGAGTTTACCCATATGCGTCAGTACATCATTGCTGGAAACTGGAAGATGAACAAGACCGTGAGCGAAAGCGTCCAGCTCGCGAAAGAGATCGTCGAAGCGGTCAAGGACGTGAAGAAGACCGAAGTCGTCATCGCTCCGACATACCTCGCCGCGGCAAAGGTCGCCGATGCTATCAAGGGTTCGAACGTCAAGCTCGCCATCCAGGACATCCACTGGAAGGACCAGGGCGCCTACACGGGAAAGGTTTCCGTCGATATGGTGAAGGAAATCGGTGCAGACTACATCATCATCGGTCACTCCGAACAGCGCCAGTATTTCCACGAAACCGAAGAAACCGTGAACCTCAAGGTCAAGAAGACCCTCGAAGCGGGCATCAAGGTCATCATCTGCATCGGTGAAACCCTCGCCCAGCGCGAAGCGGGCACCCTCAAGGAAGTCCTCGGCCTCCAGATCAAGGGCGCGCTCCAAGGCGTCTCCGCGGAAGATGCGGACAAGAACGTCGTCCTCGCCTACGAACCGGTTTGGGCTATCGGCACGGGCAAAACCGCGACCGACGAACAGGCGGAAGAGGCTCACGCCTACATCCGTTCCGTCATCCAGGAACTCTACGGTGAAAAGGTCGCCGACGACATGCGCATCCAGTACGGC
>CAVKXR010000167.1:0-5574 GCA_963660275.1 Oscillospiraceae bacterium | reverse complement strand
TGTCTAAGCTTAGTGGTCAGTGTGCAGTGGTCAAAACAGCAGACATTAATCTTTTGGAATACAGAACATAGACGTCTGCAAATCCAAGCACACGGCACTAAACTCTAAGTTCTGAGTACCCTCCAGGATGACGCTAGAAGGAAAAGCACGCTCAGACTCTTCTAACCACTGATTCCTGACAACTTGCAGTTCGCTTAAAAGCCCGCTTATCGTGTCCCGCTTCCCATTTTATCTACTGACTCCTGATTTCTGTCAACTAATAACTCTCAACTATCAACTAATCTCTGACGCCCCTCATCCCGCTTAGCGTGTCCCTAGTCTCGTTTTCACCACTGATTCCTGAATCCTGTTTTCTGCTCTCTTTACTACCAACTAAATTCTCAACCGACCTTACAGATCCCGAATCGCTTCGGCGAGCGACGCCTGCTGGATTCCGCCGTAGAGCTTTTCGAACGAGCCTTTGAGCGAACCGTCTGCCGCAGCGTGGATTTCAAAGCGCGTAACCATCGCGTAGGGAAATTCGCCTTCGATAAAATCTTCGTCAGGAACGCCGCAAATGGAGTGTTCAATCGCTCCGATGACGCCTGCGTGGGTGACGAAGAGAACCTCGGGCTTGTCGAGGATTTTCCGGATAAAGTTTCCGATGCGGACATCGACGTCGCGGAAGGATTCTCCGCCAGGAAACCTGTAGCCGCGCAGGTCGTTTTTCCAGGCCGCCATTTCTTCCTTGGGCGCGGCGGACAGCTTGACGTTTTCCCAGGAGCCGTAATGAATCTCGCGCAGGGCGTCTTCGGTTTCGATCGGAAGTCCCAAAGCCTCGGAGGCTTTTTCGGCGAGCTTGTAGCAACGCTTGAGCGGGCTTGCGTAAAGGCTTTTCGCCCGGCACTTTTCCTTGAGCACGGCAATCGCCGGTGGAAATTCCCTTTCGAAGGACGGTGAAACGTCAAAGTCCGATTGTCCGTAGCAGACGTCGTTCGGGTTGTAAGGCTTGGTGTGTCGGAGCGTCCAGAGAATCATAAGGCTTGCAAAACTCACAAAACAAAAATCCCTAGACTACCCAGTCACATAAAAATTCGCAAGTCCGTTGCTGCTTTCGCTCTGGCGGGGTGCCCGCAAACAGTCATTGATTGGGGTCTAGGGATTTCCAAATATAGAAAAAATCGGAAAAATGGGAGACTTTCCCGGAAAAACAGAACTTTTTGCCATAAAAAGTGCAAAAACCGTGTAAACAAATTGAAATAATGTATAAAAAGTTTTATCTTTGTTCCGAATGTGCAACGAAAGAATTTCGGTGCGCAAGGATTCGAGGATGAGTGTATGGTCAGTATCAAGAAATTCGGGTGGGCTTTTTTTGCCCTGAGCCTTTTTGCGGTTTCCGGTTGGAGCGAGACGACTTTCGGGAAGACTGTCTTTCCGTTGCGTTTCTATTCGGTGGCAAACCCCGCCGATTCCGTGGAGCAGCTGGAAACGTGGAACCTGCTTGTCAAGTACAAGCTCTTTGCGACCGGGCTTTCGGACGGGACCGGGCTTGTCTTTTCGGGCCAGAACATCTTTATCACGGATACGGTCGGCTATTCGGGAAGCGCAACGGGCAATTTTAGGATGGGCGGAAACTCGAACCATGCGCTGGGCGGTCCGGTGCTTTTCGGCGGGAGCTTCCAGAATAATACGGGCGGCGACACGCTGATGACGGGACCGGTGCGCTTTAAAGGCTCGTTCGCGCCGTCGTTTGATGGAAATGGTTCGAATGTCTTCCGGGGAAACTACTGCTTCGATGGCGGTTCGAACGAAAATACTTCAGCGGGTCTCGCGAATGGAAACGGAAAGGTCCTTTCGGATGCGGAATGTGCAAGCGGCGATATCGTTCCGCTGGTGGAGACGACGCTCGACGTTCCCGAAATCGATCGGGACTTCTTGAAAACGGTCAAGTATCATCCGGGAATTTCGGCGAACGGCAAAAAGGCCTACATCTTTGTTCCGCCCTATTCGGCGACGGATTCCGCTTCTTTCAATTATTTCGTGAAATCCATCGACTTTGGAAATAACGGGAGTCTCGTTGTGGTGATGCCGCCAGCGGGCCGCTTGACAAAGGTCTTTGTGGAAGGCTCGATTTCGGGGCTCGGATCGACGGGCGGGACGGATATTACGGTGGCTGTCGCGGAATCGCTCGACGACTGGAACGCCCAGGATTCCACTTGGAATACGGCGAAGATTACGGCTGTCGAAAACGCGAGTTACCAGGGAAACCTTCTCTTCTATACGCCGAACAGCCTTAGCATGGGCGCCGGACAGAAACATGTCCAGGGGACTTTCATTTCGGGCGGATCGATTCAGATTGCCCAGCACACGGATTTTGCGGGCCAGTTCCTCGCCAAGGCTATTTCCATCGACGCGGATTTTTCGGCAAAGGATTTCCGCTACGTCCCCTTTGACCCGCCGCTGCTCGACATCGACCCGACCGCTCTTGCCAGCGGAAAGTTCCTCGAAAACGACAAGGCGCAGGAAGTGCCGATTCGCCTCTCGGTAAGCCCGATTACGGATGTTTCGTTCAATTATTGCTTTGTCTTAAGTTCGGAAGCGAATGCCAACGCGAAGAAGCTTGCAAACAGGGCGGACTTTGACCTTTCGGGAATGCCGGTCTGCACGGTCTCCGGCGGAAAGGTTTCCGGGGATTCGGGCGTCGTCTCGTTCAAGAAAGGGAAAACGGTTCCGACAAATTCTGTCAAGGTGACACCGGTGACGGATGGAATCGTCGAAGGGGACGAAAGCTTCCAGATGTATGTTTTCAATATGAGCGGAGCCGTTCTTTCCGGGAACAAACGCGAAGGCTACTTTACTTTGTATGTAAAAGACGCAGACGATAATGTCCCTCCGGAATTCGATCAGGCGGGCTATGAATTTACTGTTTCGGAAAACAGCCCGGTCGGAACCTTTGTCGGAGAGGTCCGTGCGACGGACAAGAACATGGGCGATGTTGTCCGTTACCGCGTAGCTTCCGGCGATAGCGACATCTTTGCGCTCGATTCCGTGACGGGAAAGATTACGGTGAAAAAGGCCGTTCTCGATTACGAATCCGGGGATACGCTCTACACGTTGAAAGTCTATGCGACGGACGGTGCCTTGAATTCGAAAACGGTCACGGTGACAATCCGCGTCCTCGATGAGAACGAAGCACCTTCTTTTTCTGATACGACATTTTTTGTCAGGGAAGACGCTTTGCCTGGAACGGAAATCGGGGCTGTCTTGGGCTTTGACCCGGATACGCTGAATCCGAAATTCTCGACGCTTTCCTATAAAATCGTTTCGAGTTCTGTTCCGGGGATGTTCCTCTTGGATTCCAAGACGGGAATGCTTTCCTTGGCGGGCGCTCTGGACTATGAAACGCTTTCGTCCTATACGCTTCGCGTGGAAGTTTCCGACGGGGAATTTTCGGATACGGCGACGGTGACGGTCAAGGTTCTGAACCGGATTGAAACGGTGAAGATTACCTATGCGGAGTCGGGGGATTCTTCCTGGAAAGATCCCGATACGGTCTATACAAACAACGAGACGATTTATATCAAGTGGACAACGCCCGCGGGCGAAAAGGACAGCACGGTTTCGCTTGTCGAAGGAAAGAACGTCATCCGCGTCCGCTACCAGGACGGTTCGGATAGTCTGGTCGTTTTCCTTAGCACGAAAATTCCGGACGTGGTGATTGTGGCGTCAAACGATTCGGTCGGCAGGCCTAGCGGTGTCACGATCGTCGAACCGAAGGACGCTGGCGATTCGGCGAGCTATGTCCGGTCAAATGTTGTGCGGATTACGGTTTCCGCGACGGATTCTTCGGGCGAAAAGCCCAAGACGGTTTCTGACGACTTTAAGCTTCGCTTGGACACGGCGGCGGTTACTCCCGGAAATATCCGGCAGGCGGAATCGACGATTGGAAAGGTGACGCTTTCGGACGTGGAAGATCTTTCTCCGAGTGTCGAGGTCAAGCGTTCCGTCGTGGGAAAGGACCGGGTGAAGGTCAGCTACGAAGAGAAGACCGCTTCGGGAACGGTCGTGACGGTTTCCTATATCACGGACGCTTCGGGTAAACGCCTCACGAACGAAAACGGCGACTTGTATTATGAAGTTTCCTACACCTATACGGATGCGAACGGAAAGCAGGTAACGCTTACCTACACGGTCGATGCGTCGGGAACGGTCGTCTGCGATTCGAACGGCAAGACGATTTATACGGTGAGCTATGTCGAGAAAATTTCGGGCGCTAGCCGTGAAAACATCGGCGAGGTGACGGTTTCGTACGAGATAAATTCGGCGGGAGAAAAGCGGCTCGATGCGGACGGGAATATGCGCTATACGGTGAGCTACGCCTATACGGATTCCTACGGCAATTCGGCGACGGCTTCGACGCTTGTCATTGTCGATACGGTTCCGCCAAAGGTGAAAATCCTCTCGCCGGAAAATTCGACAGTGCTGAGCAACGTCTCGGTGGAAGTTCGCTGGACGGTGAACGATATCGAGCAGGACACGCTGAACTACCAGGGACTGAACGAAGGGAAGAACCTGATTATCCGTACCTATCGGGACAAGGCCGGGAACGAGGCTTCCGACACGGTGATTGTGATTCTCAAGGCGGGCAAGCTGATTACGGTAAAGGTGGAAAATCCGCTGGTCGCTCCGGACAAGAAGACGGTTGATAACTTCGTGTCGGCGTCGAACAGCGAAGAGGGAACGAGCTACGCCCTGAGCGTCCGCAACGCGAAAACGGGACTTGAAGAGGAAACGCAGGCCGGTTCAAAGCATGGCACCAAGGAAGGTTCGCACAAGGAACCCTACGAAGGTATGTCGGGAGAACATCTGGGCGCGACGCTCGGCATTTCGGCGCAGGCGCCGGCTATCGACGAGACGGGAACGCTTTCGACGCTCGAAAGCATTCTGGAAAACGGCTATGTCGCTCTCGACAGCGGTGGAGGCTGGGACCGTACGACGACGACGGTCGAGGACTTTGTCGATAACTACTGTTCGCTGGATTTCCGGACGGAATACCTGACAAAGGGAAGCTCGGTCAGCCTGTATTCGACGGTTATCAAGATTCGGATTTGGCTCTTTACGACGCTCGGAGATTTTGTCGATGAGTATTCGTTTGCGCAGGAAATCACACCGGATTATGTCGATAAGACCGGCGGAATCCAGATGTACTTTGAACTCAAGCCCGATGGCGACGGCTTCTTGAAGAATTCCGACGGACGCCTGCTCGGCAGTGGAGCGTATATTTTCAAGACCGAAGTCAAGATCCGCTCCGAACTCCGGTGCGACCTGCCCGATGCGAAGCGCGGCTTTGTCCGCAAGGACGATGACCGGATTCTTTCGACGTGGGGCTACCGCCGACCGAAAAATTAGGGTTTAGAACCGCGGGGTTCAGAGCTTAGTCGAGAGAACTTAGAGCTTAGAACTGCTGACATTTAAGTTCTCGGGACGAGCTAAGCGGGATGCGGGATGCGGGAATTCAAAATGAACTGTTTCTATTATGCTGTCATTCCCGTGCCCGTCCGCCGCGGCGGACACAGACACGGGAATCTCTGTGAT
>CAVKXR010000166.1:0-5583 GCA_963660275.1 Oscillospiraceae bacterium | reverse complement strand
GGATACGGTGGGGTTTATCCGCAAGCTTCCCCCGCACCTGCTTGCCACTTTTAAAAGTACGCTCGGAGCGGCAAGCAACGCCAACCTCATCCTGAATGTTGTCGATGCGACGGCGAACGACTACGTAGAACATCTGGAGATTACGCACAAGATTCTTGAAGGGCTGATCGCTCCCGAAATACCCCGGCTAATCGTTTTCAACAAGGCGGAAGCGGCGACTTCCGAACGTCGAGCGGAACTCCTTGCGCACTTTCCGAAAGCCCTCCAAGTCAGCGCCAAGGAAAACATCGGTATGGAATCGCTCAGGCAGGCTCTCGTCCAGAAAATGCTCGCCTGGGAAGAATCCCGCCGGATGCGTACAAATTAACGCATCGGGTTGTAGTTGTTCATCATCACCATCGCAAGCGCGATGCAGAGCATCACGACCGACCCGACGATCAGCTGTTGACGGTGATCGTATTCCCGCATCACGTATTCCGGTTCCATTTCTTCGTGAAGTTCTTCCCTGGTGGGTTTCACATCGACCTGCACCGAATCGACGCCATAGACTGCAGCGGCTTCGGCGTCCGACATGTTCAACGTGTTCACATACATCGAATCGAAGGCATCCGCCGCGCGAGCCTCGGAAACATTTCCGGCGAACAGGAAAAACAGAACAAGGACGCTTCCCGCGGAAACGCCCAGAAAGAAGCTCCTTTTCCGAGCTGCCGTCTTGGACTTATTCCTTCGCAATCTGGTCCAAAAGCTGGTTTACGATTTTCGGGTTCGCCTTGCCGCCGGAATTTTTCATCACCTGTCCGACGAAGAAACCCTTGAGGGCGACTTTTCCGCCCTTGAACTCGGCAAACTGCGGGGCGTTCTTCGCGATAACATCGCGCACGACCTTTTCGATTGCCCCTGTGTCCGTAATCTGTACAAGTCCCTTTTCCTTGACTATCGCATCCGGATCCTTGCCCGAAGCGAACATGTCCGCAAAGACCTGCTTCGCAATTTTTCCGTTGATGGTGCCGTCTTCGATTAGGTTCACCAGCCGGGAAAGATGCTCGGGCTTGACCTTGATGGCTTCAAAGCCTCCCTCCAGTTCCTTAACTTCGCGGAGAAGTTCCGTGATGACCCAGTTCGCGAGAATTTTCGGGTTCTTGCAGGTTTTCCCCGCAGAGTCAAACCAGTTGCTCACCTGGATTTCGTCGGTCAGGACCTGCGCATCGTATTCCGTAAGCTTGTAATCCTTGATGAAGCGCGCGAAGCGGGCGTCCGGAAGTTCCGGAAGCGTCCGGCGTATTTCCTCGACAAACGCCGGGTCGGTCACCAGCCGCACCATGTCGGGTTCCGGGAAATACTTGTAGTCGGGAGCGTCTTCCTTCGAACGGATGACGGACGTCTTGTCCGCGTTCGGGTCGTAGCGCTTTGTGCACTGCATGACTTCCTTGCCCGCATCGAGGGTTACGGTCTGGAGGAGCATTTCCGCGGTCAGGGCCTTTTCCAGGTTCGTGAAGCTGTTCAGGTTCTTGATTTCGGCACGCGTTCCAAAAGGTGCGTCCTCGCTCGGACGGATGGAAATGTTCCCGTCGCAGCGGATGTTCCCGTTTTCCATGTTCGCATGGGAAACTCCCGTGTATTCGAGAATCTGCTTGATCTTCTTGAACGTGAGGACGGCTTCTTCCGGGCTGCGGATGTCCGGTTCGGTCACGATTTCGCAGAGCGGCGTCCCGCAGCGGTTCGCGTCGAAATGGCTTCCGGTCGGGCTCATGTCGTGGACTAATTTTCCCGCGTCTTCTTCCATGTGGATGCGCGTGATGCCTATCCGCCGGACGGTCCCGTCTGCGCGCGTAATTTCAAGCCAGCCCTTCTTGCAAATCGGATGGTCGTAAATCGGAAGCCCGCCTGTCTGCGTAATCTGGTAGCCTTTCGGAAGGTCGGGGTAGAAGTAGTTCTTGCGGGTCCACATCGCGTTCAGGTCGATTTCGCAGTGAAGCGCAAGTCCAAGCCGAATCGCATATTCCACAGCCTTCTTGTTCGGGACAGGCATCGCTCCCGGAAAGCCTAGGCACACCGGGCAGACATGCTTGTTCGGGCTTGTGTTCACCTCGACTTCGCAGCCGCAGAACATTTTCGTCTTTGTCGCTAGCTGGCAATGGATTTCAAGGCCGATTACAGGATAATACTTGGACATGGCAAAAACTCCAAAACTTGTTACGCGGAAAATTTAGCAAATTCAGGCGAGTTCCGAAAGCAGTACGACGTTCATGTCGCCCAGATCCTTGAGCGAAGCGTTTTCCGAAAGGATTAGGTCCGCACCGCATACGTAGGCTGTCGCCATTTGCAGGGAATCTTCGATGCCCAGAACCTTTTCCGCCCGGAACTTCGCCGAGACCAAGGCGATTTCCGCATCCACATCGCGGAGCATGAACTGCGAACTTTTCGTGAAAAATTCCTTGTATTCGCGGGCAAGGACCGGTTCGCCCTTTGCATAGGCCCGGTGGGAAATGTTCGCCAGGGAAACCGGGGACGCTACCATCTGGATTCCGCGCGCATAGACGATATCGAGCACTCGGAGCATTACCGGGTAAAATTCCGAGCGGAACTCTAACAGGCGACGGATCGGTTTTTCGTCCAAAAAAAGAATTCGGGAATTTTCGACGCGGTTCATAAATAAAATTTAACAAAGCGATTCCTTTTTTGTTATTATTGGAAATGAAATTTTCTTGGATAAGGAGAATCAGATGAATAAAGTTCTATTTGCGTCCCTTGCAATGGCAACCGCGCTGTTTGCGCAAGCGGCCCCGGAAGTGAATGCTGCCGACACGGCAAAGGTCCAGGAGGCTTCCGCACCTGCTAATGTTGATTCCACGGCAAAGGTCTCTCCGGCGGATTCCGTAGCGACGCTTCCCGCCAAGGATATGGCAAAGGCTGTGGTTACGGATACGGCCAAGGTCGAAACAGCCGTTGAAACGGCGGCGGTGAAGGATACGGCCAAGGTCGCCGTAGCGGATACATCCGCAAAGGCTTCCGCAGACACGATCGCTGCACTCCCGAAAGCGGACTCCGCAAATGTCGCGGAAACGGCAAAAGTTGATTCCACGGTTACCGCCTCCGCTGAAGCGACTGTCGAAAGCGCAGATTCCCTCAAGGCGGAAACTCCCGTGACCGACACAGCCAAAGTCGCCGCTACCGCCGATACGGCGAAGGCTGCAGCCGCCCCGCAAGCTCCCGCCGAAGACTATTCCATGGCGGCTGTCGGAACCGAAGAAAAGAAAAAGGTGAAAAAGGAACCGCTTTTCAAGGCGGGCGAGTTTGTCTTTGACATCAACGCGAGCTTCGAAATCCAGGCGGGCAAGGTCCTCTGGACAAGCGAAGACGACAAGAACAGCGACAACTTCGAAGAATGGTGGGGCCGCGCGAACCTTGGGCTCGAAACCCATTCGAACGACTTCAACGGTCGGATTCTCGTCTGGATGTATCCGGGCGACCTGATGGATAACCAGTATCACGCGCGCCACACGGCAAACGGAGATACGTCCGATTCCTACGAATATCGCGACCTCTTCGAAATCCACGAAGCCTGGGCGGAACAGCACACGAAGTATCTGGCGTTCAAGCTTGGACGTTGGGAATTCACCCAGAAAAACGGTGACTATTTCGGAAACTACGTCGATGGCTACTACCACGGATTCAAGTCCGGCACGAACAGCGAAAACGCTTTGCAGTTCACGCTCACGCCGACCGAGACGATGACGATGGATGTGGCTTTCATCAGTACGACCCCGAACCTCAACACGGGCGACCTCCGCTTGATGTTCCGTTTCCATGACCTTTCCGGCATCGAATTCCTGAACCTCGACCTCGGATACCGTACGAATGTCTTCGATCTGATTCACGATGACGACACGGACGTTCGCCACACGATTTCGCTCCAGGGCAAGACGCCGATTGTAAGCGGCCTCGCCTACCTCTTCCTCGAAGGCGCTTTCATGGGGATCGATGCCGAAGAAACTTATCGCGACGCAAACGGCAAGAAGCACACGCGTTCGATTGACATGGTTGCTCCGATCACCGGAGGCCTCCTCTTCACGCCGCGCGATTATCGCATAATCCTCGAAGCGGAATACATCCACGACCGGCAGGATACGGAATATGCGGACAAGGACAAGAAGCACATCAAGGATGTCCTCGCCGCCTTCTACATCGAAAAGCCTCTTTCCAAGCGTTTCACGCTTTCGTTCGGTGCGCACAGCTACGGCACGTCCCGCGATTTCGAGTTCAACGGAAACCTGATCGGAAAGATCAACTAACCTGAAAACAGAAAGTTTTTTTGCGCCCCCTGCCGGGGGCGTTTTGCTTTTTCGTTAGGACACATGGGAAAGGAAATTTTCAAACTGCATTTTGCCGTTGCGCTGGCCGGAACGACCGGGGTTTTTGGAAAATGGATTTCTCTCGATGCGGTTCCGCTCGTCTGGTATCGGCTTCTCGTTTCCTTTGCCGTGTGCGCGCTTTACTTTGCATGTGCCCGCAAATCGAGAAATTTTTCCTTTCGGGATTTTTTGAAAATCGGCTCGGTGGGAGCGGTTCTCGCCGTCCACTGGTTTCTCTTCTACGCAAGCATCAAGCTTTCGAACGTTTCCGTCGGAGTAATCTGCTTTTCCTCGACGAGTTTTTTCACGGCGATTCTCGGTCCGATTTTTTCCCGGGAAAAGTTTTCCGCTAGGGAAATGCTTTTCGGGCTTTTGGCTCTCGTTGGCGTGGCGCTCATCTTTTCGTTCGATTTCGAATATCGTTTAGGAATTGTTGCCGGGATTCTTTGCGCGGTAGGCGCTTCGCTGTTCAACATCTTGAACAAACGCGTCGGAAAGAGCTATTCCGCATCGATGATGCTTCTCGGGGAACTCGCCGGAGGATCGCTTCTTGCAAGCGTTGTCCTTCCGTTTTATCTCGTGCTTTTCCAGATTCCAAATCTTCCCGTTCCGGATTTTTCCGATATGGCGAAGCTTCTTGTCTTTGCCGTTCTGTGTACCGTATGGCTGCAATTCTTGCAAATCCAGTGCCTGCAGGTCTTTTCGCCTTTTGCGGTGAGTCTCGCGTTCAGTCTTGAACCGCTCTACAGCATTTTTTACGCGGCGATTCTCTTCGGGGAATTTCGCGAGTGGAGTCCCGCGCTGGTTGCCGGGTTTGTGCTAATCGTCCTTCCGATTGTGCTCCAGATGCGCATGATTGCGAGAGGCGGTGGAATGGGAGCTGGGAAATAGAAATCAGGAGTCGGGAATTAGGGATGAGGGGCGCCAGAGCTTAGTGAATAGTTGATAGTTGAGAGGAATCAGGAGACAGTAGTTAAAATGGGACACGGAACACGATAAGCGGGACGAGGGACGTTTGAGCGAACAGAAAAACAGCTCGCTAACCTGTCATTGTCGGGCATAGACCCGGCAATCTTTGCCAAGCTGTCATTATCGGGCTTGCCCCGATAATCTCGTACGGAGATTCCCCGGTCTGCGTCCGCCGCGGTGGACAAGCCGGGGAATGACATCGTACGCTCGTTTACCAATAAGCTTAGACGTCCGCGGACTATTCCCTGTTCCCTAATCCCCA